>QHYL01000341.1 GCA_003224105.1 Acidobacteriota bacterium
ATCACGAAACTCAGGTTGCAGGTGGCGCGGCAAACGTAGCCGCCAACCTGCGCGGACTTGGCTGCGAGGTATCCGTGGCGGGAGTCGTTGGCGCGGATGAAAGCGGGCGCCAGCTCCTTGACCTCATGAAAGCCATGGGAATCGAAACGGCAGGAGTTCTTTCGATTGCAGACAGACCCACGATTTGCAAGACGCGAATACTCGGTGGGCGGCAGCAGATGCTCCGCGTCGACGTGGAAAAGTCCGGTACATTCAGCAATGATTTGGAGAAAAGACTTTTCTCGGCGATCGAGAGCCAAATAACAGAGTGCTCGGCAATTCTTCTTTCCGACTATGGCAAGGGTGCGCTGGGCGAGTCCATCTGCCGGGTCATCCTCCGCCGCGCACGTGAGCTTTCGGTAGCGACTTTCGTTGACCCGAAAGGCCTGCGTTACGAGAAATATGCCGGATGCGACGTAATCTCACCCAACCGGATGGAACTAGCGGCTGCGACTTCCACGGACCAGGGAGATGTTGAGTTGTTGATGGAAAGAGGTGAAAAGCTCCGGGTTGAGCTTGGAATTGGCCACCTTATGGTGACGCTTGGCGAGTTGGGAATTACGTTGCTGGACGCCACAGGCGTGCAGCGCTTTCCAGCATTAGCTCGCGAAGTGTTCGACGTGTCAGGCGCCGGAGACACAGTAATTGCAACGGTTGCCGCTGCAGTCGCCTCTCGCCTGCCTTTGGAAGACGCCATCCGTCTTGCCAATCTGGCCGCAGGAATTGTAGTTGGAAAACTAGGAACAGTCCCAATCACTCGAGAAGAGTTGCTGGCGAGGGTCGCGGCCGCGAGCGAAGCTAGCCAGGCGGAAAAAATCTGTTCCTTCGAGACGCTCTTGAAACGTGCAGCGAAATGGCGCGTCAAGGGCCAGCGAATTGTATTCACAAACGGGTGCTTTGACTTGCTGCATGTGGGCCACCTGGCGCTTCTCGAACAAGCAAAGCGCCAAGGGGATTGCCTGGTGGTGGCTCTCAACTCGGATCGTTCGGTTCGCGCGCTCAAGGGACCTGGCCGCCCCATTATCCCGGAGGATGCCCGGGCAAAGATTGTGGCAGCTCTCCCATGCGTGGACGTGGTTGTGATTTTCGATGAAGACACGCCATTAAACCTGATTCGGGCCGTGCGGCCAAACGTTCTTGTGAAGGGTGGAGACTATTCGGAAGAGGAAGTCGTTGGCGGAAACGAAATGAAAGCGTGGGGAGGAAAAGTGGCCCTCATCCCCACCGTCGAAGGCTCCAGTACGACGGAGATTTTGAGGAGGGCAATGGCCACACTGCATGGAGATTCGTTAGGGCTTATTCAATGACTTACGCTCTCGACCAAGCAGGCGTGCGAACGGGAATCGTGAAAGAAGGAGATATGGATCAAGGGCGCTCTCTTCCACGATACGTTCTGATTACCCCCGCCCGCAATGAAGAGGCTTTCATCGAGAAGACGCTTGAATCCATGGTGCATCAGACGATTGTGCCGGTGAAATGGGTGATTGTGAACGACGGATCGACGGATGCAACGGGATCCATAGTGGGCCGTTACGCAGAGAAGTACGATTGGATCGAGGCGGTAAACCTTCCTGTTCGCAAAGAGCGCAATTTTGCCGCGAAAGTTTATGCGTTCAACGCCGGGCTGGAGAAACTGAACCAGATCGAGTACGAGATTATCGGCAATTTGGACGGAGATGTTTCGCTGGATAAAGATCATTTTGAGTTTCTTTTGGGAAAGTTCAAAAAAGATCCGCGTCTTGGAGTTGCGGGAACCATTTTCAGGGAAGAAGGCTACAGCTCAGAAACAGACAGCTTTGAGGGCCAGAAACATGTTTCCGGGCAGTGCCAAATCTTCCGCCGCCAATGCTTCCAGGAAATTGGCGGATATTTCGCAAACAAGGCCGGAGGCATCGATTGGATCGCGGTTACAACCGCGCGCATGATGGGTTGGAAGACACAATCCTTTCGGGAGAGATCGTTTTTCCACTACAGGCATTTGGGAACAGCCGAGCGCAGCGTTGCAGCAGCCATGTTTTCTTATGGCGAGAAGGATTATTACCTGGGCGGACATCCGCTCTGGGAGCTCTTTCGAGTTGCCTACCGCATGGTCAAATGGCCGTATCTGATTGGAGGCCTCGCGCTTGGCCTTGGTTATGGGTGGGCCATGCTGCGAAGAGAAAAGAGGCCCATCTCCAAAGAGCTGATGGAATACCATCGGCGAGAGCAGATGCAGAAATTGAGAGCCGTTCTGAAGTCCGTATTCACATTCAAGGCGCTTGATAGCTTCAAAGTCCTGCCAGATTAGTCTTCCTTTTGCTTTCTAACACGATCCAATTGGTCACTATGGACACAAGCCAAATCGCTAAGGTGGAAGCAAGTGTCGGCCGATTTATGAATTGACTCGACCAGTATGGGGAGACCTCTTACGATCACCAGAGTTATTACGCGAGCAAGCTAGGGCGGGCTGCTAAGGCGTTGTACTACCGAAAGCCTCTGCTGGGCACGCTGTTCACTTCCTGGAAGTCTTGAAGGAAACGCGATGCCGGGGCTACGAGGATTATTGCTGGGGATATCCCTTTAACTGGGAGACGCGAACGGGCACGTTCATGGAAGGCACTCCGATGATCACGACGTTGCCTTACGTTTACGAAGCATTTGCCCAGGTTTACGCGATGGACAGGGATCAGAAGTGGCTGAGAGTCATGCGGTCTATCGCGGAGCATGGACTGAAATGCTATTGGGACAAACAGACCGGGCCAAACGCGGCGAGCTGCGCTTACACCCCCGCGCCGGACGCCCCATGGGGTGTCATCAACGCGAGCGCTTATCGCGCGTTTTTGTTGACGCAGGCAGCCCACGATTTTTCCGACAACCGCTACCAAGAAGCGGCAGATAGAAATCTGAATTTTGTCCTGGCTTCTCAGAATGAGGATGGCTCCTGGTATTACGCGGTGGATGGGGAGAGAGACTTTGTCGATCACTTTCATACGTGTTTCGTGATGAAGGCTCTCGCAAAAATCGAACAACTGACAGGAAGTACCGAATGCCGGCGTGCGATCGAGCGTGGCGTTGCCTATTATGTAAAAAGCCTATTCGACGAGAATCGACTCCCCATGCCTTTCTCCAAACGTCCCCGGATGACCGTCTATCGCAACGAACTTTACGATTACGCCGAGTGTCTCAACTTAGCGGTCCTCTTGCGCGGACGTTTCCCGGAGTTGGATGCCATTCCTTCCCGCGTTGTTTCGGATGTGCTTGTCCGGTGGCAAAAGTCTGACGGCTCGTTCCGGGCGCGGAAACTCCTGCTCGGGTGGGATAATGTACCGATGCATCGGTGGGCCCAATCGCAGCTATTTCGTAGCCTGGCATTTTTGCTTTCGAGGGAGACAAGCACAGGGGCAGGCGGCAGCGCCGTGAACGCTGACCAACCATTCGAGCCAAAGGAAGTAATCTAGAGACACCCATGTGCGGCATCTGCGGACAATATAACTTCGGAACCGATGCGCCGGTACGGCGTCGCGACATCGAAGCGATGACCAAGACAATTAGTCACCGTGGTCCGGATGATGAAGGGTACTACATCGAAGGGCCGCTCGGATTCGGCTTCCGGAGACTGTCCATCATTGATCTTTCCGGTGGCCACCAACCCATGTCGGATCGGGAAGAATCAGTCTGGGTTATTTTCAATGGCGAGATCTATAACTTTCCCGAATTGAAGAAAGAACTGGAAGGCTACGGACACGTTTTCGCGACGAAATCTGACACAGAAGTCATTATCCACGGATATAAGCAGTGGGGCGACGAAGTTCTGAACCGGCTGAACGGCATGTTTGGCCTGGCGATCTGGGACGTACGGCGCAAGAGGATGCTCCTTGCCCGCGACGCGATGGGCATCAAGCTGCTGTACTACCGAGTGGAAGACGGGCGTTTGTATTTCGGCTCCGAGATGCGGCCCATTCGCGAAGCGATGGAGGACAAGGCCGAGGTCGATCCAACTTCGCTCAATCTTTTTCTGCGCTATCGCTACACGCCGGCCCCCTTCACGATACTCAAGGGAGTGCGCAAGCTTGCCCCGGGAACAAAGCTCACGGTTCAGAACGGCTCCCATGAAGTGAGTCGATGGTACAGATTCAAGCCCACTCCCTTCGCGCCGGCGAAGTCGCCAAGCGAGGCCAGGGAGGAGCTGCTGGAGCTTTACAAAGGGGCGATTCGGCGTCAACTCATCAGCGACGTGCCTGTGGGCTTGCTTTTGAGCGGCGGTATGGATTCATCTCTTCTGCTCGCCTTGATGAATCTCAACGGGAGTTCGTGGCCAACTTATACCGTGGGTTATGGTTCCTCTTTTGCGGACGATGAATTGAGCGACGCCGCGGAGACCGCAAATACACTGAGATCGAATCATACCAGCGTGCAAATCACGCGATCAATCTTCGAGGAGAATTTGCCCAAGATCGTAGCTTCATTGGAAGAGCCGATCGCCACTTCCTCGATTGTGCCAATGTACTTCGTTTGTCAAAGGGCACGTCAGGATGTCAAGGTAGCGCTGGTGGGACAAGGGCCGGATGAGTTGTTCGGCGGCTATAAGCGTCATCTGGGAGTCCGCTATGGCGCACTGTGGGCCGGTTTGCCGAATTGGATGCGTGGAGCGATTTCATCCACCGTTGCTGCTTTGCCACGGAATGAAACTCTGAAGCGAGGCGTCTATTCGCTGGCAGTGCCGGATCGGATGCGCAGGTATCAGCATGTTCTGTCGCTCCTTCCGGCAGGCCAGGTGGACGAGTTATTCCAGGACGGGCTACTCGGCCCTGATTCGGGCGACACGATTCTTCGGTGCTGGGAAGACCTCACGGACCTGATGACTTCGACGGATGAACTTGGCGGTCTCCAGTTTCTGGAATTGCGCTCGACGCTCCCTGACGAGCTTCTGATGTATGCGGACAAGCTCTCCATGGCGCACGGTCTTGAACTGCGCGTTCCTTACATTGACAAGGAGATTGTTGAATACGTCGAGAGATTGCCGGCGAATTTGAAAGTACGGAACGGGTCCCGGAAATGGCTCCACCGCCAGGTGTGCCGGACCTACCTTCCGGAATCAGTTCTCAAGCGCCCGAAGCGCGGTTTTGCGGTTAACGCGGTGGATGGTTGGTTCCGGGGGGCCATGGACGGAAAGATGGCGCAAACCCTTCTCGACAGAGATTCGAAAATCTATCAATTCCTTCGTCCATCGGTGGTTAGCTCGCTGTTTCAACAGCACGCTTCAGGCCGCCACGACAATCATAAAGTCCTGTTTAGCCTTGTAGTTTTTGAAGAGTGGTTACGGACGCAAGAAGAGCCTGTTGCCGCGGTGAGCTAAAGGACGCTTCGACATGATAGGTGTCATTGTCAATCCTGCGGAACATGGCGTTGTACGCGAGTTCTTCGAGCTGTTTAAGACTCCCTGGGAGTTCTACCGGAAGAATCGGCAATACGAAGTCTTAATCTGTGCCGGAGAATGTCAGTTTGAAGCAGAAGCAAAGGTCATCCTGGTGTATGCAGGCACGAAGGTAGAACTTGACGATCAGGGGGAACTTCCCGCCAAGTCGCGGATGAGGCGCTCCTGCTTTCTCACTTATCAGGAAAACCGAATTCCAATCTACGGAGACACGGTCACCTTTGTGGCAAGAGCCGGCAGTTTCCTGATTGATGAAAGCACGAAGGAATGCGCGGCCTACTTAGACACAAACGGTGGGACTCCACTGTTGCGAATCGGCTACGACTTGTTCGCCGAGGTTAGAACGCTGTTAACAAAAGGGCAGCCGCCCGCAAACGCTGGCGTCCCAGCGTTGGAGCTGCACATTGCACTCTTAAGGGACTTAATTACGGGATGTGGAATCTCCCTGGTTGAGATCCCGCCGGTGCCCGAGGGCTTTTCTTTTATTGCGTGCCTGACTCACGATGTTGATCATCCTTCGATCCGCCGGCATAAGCTTGATCCCACCATTGTAGGTTTCTTTTGGCGTGCGATTTTCGGCTCACTCGTGGACATCATTCGAGGGTGGATATCACTTCGCGCTGCAGCAAGGAATTGGGCGGCGGCTATCAAACTGCCTTTTGTTTACGTGGGACTTGCGAAAGATTTCTGGAGCGACTTTGCCGATCGCTACCTGGAAATGGAGAAAGGGCTTCCGTCCACTTTCTTTGTTATTCCTCGCAAGAACTATGCAGGAAGAGGCATTGATACGCGAGCGGCGGCGCTTCGTGCAGCTCGCTATGAGGCCAGGGAGTTGGCCGAAATCATCCGCCGGTTGACGGCTGCGGGTTGCGAAGTTGGGCTGCATGGCATTGATGCTTGGCTGGACAGTTCCGCAGGACGTGAGGAGCTTGAAGAGGTGCGCTGCCTGACGGGTGTTTCGGAAGTGGGCGTACGCATGCATTGGCTCTACTACAACGAGAACTCGCCGGCGACGCTGGAGAAAGCTGGAGCGAACTACGACTCAACGAGCGGTTACAACGACGCAGTTGGATATCGCGCAG
>QHYL01000342.1 GCA_003224105.1 Acidobacteriota bacterium
CCGAGCCGGCCGACGTTCTGGTCATTGATTTGATTGAGCGGACTGAAGCGCTGCTCGCTATAAGTGCGGCCGTGGGTCATCCAGTTGCCGGGCTCGTTGTCCGCGTGGATGATGCGCGCAGCGTCAACGCTGGCAGGAGGCAGGGGCCTTCGCGGCGCCGGAGCAGTGGATTTCTTTTCGCAACCGGCGCTGCTCAGCAGTGCGACGGCGAGGCCGAAGCTCAGGACAATTTTCCGGTGCATGGGTTTCCCTCTATTCTGAGCCAAGGAAAGCGTAAAGCAGGATGAATAAAACGGTGAGCGCCCAGATGAGCAGGCTCACTTCTTTCCGAAAGAATTTCCCCGTCTCCTGATATGCTGTGCCGCGCGAGCGCGAGTTTACATCAGACGCAGAGGAAGACAAATGGAAGAGCCAGCCACGAAGTGTTTTGGAGAGAAACATCTACGTACGTCCTATTGTTTAAGAATCGGTTGCCTCGCTGGCCTTCTGCTTTTCACGCCTTGGGTGCGGGCGCAAAGCAAAGCGCAGCGTTCCGCTACTGCTGGTCAAACCGAAGGAGAGCGGCGGGGGACTCTGAACCTGGAAGCGGCGCGCGTGAATCCTTTGCAGCTGCGCAATCTCCTGAAAAAAATGCCCAAAGGCGCGGACTTGCATAATCATTTGAGCGGCGCGGTGTATGCGGAATCGTGGATTCGCGCGGCTGCGGAAGATCAGCTTTGCGTGAATCTCGCTTCCCTTTCGTTCGCAAAGCCGGGTGAAGCAGGCTGCGGAAACGGGAAAGTTCCGGCTGCGGAAGCGTACAAGGATCAACATCTGTTTGACGCGCTGGTAGACGCTTTCTCGATGCGCGGCTTTGTTCCTTCACCTGGCGTGACGGCGCACGACCATTTTTTTGATGCCTTCGCTAAGTTTGGAGGGACGAGTCACCGCCATCTCGGCGAATGGCTCGATGAACTTGCCACGCGCGCGGATGCGCAGAACGAACAATATCTCGAGCTGATGCACACGCCGGAGTTTGGCCACGCCGCCTCGCTTGCATCGGAAATTGGCTGGCAAGAAGACCTTGGCCGGTTTCGCGAGGCGTTATTGGCTCGCGGTTTGCGCGACGAAGTCGCCACTGCCAAAGCAGAGGTGGATCAAGCAGAAACTCTGCGACGGCAGCGCGAGCGTTGTGGGCAGGCGGATGCCTCCTCCGCGTGCCGCGTGGAGATTCGTTATCTTTGCCAGGTGCTCCGCGGGTTTCCCAGGCAGCAAGTGTTTGCGCAAACCGTGCTGTGTTTTGAGACCGCCGCGGCCGACCCGCGCTTTGCCGGCATTAATTTTGTCATGCCTGAAGACGGTTACATTTCCATGTCCGACTATGCCTTGCACATGCGCATGATCGCTTTCTTGCGCAAACTTTATCCGAAAATTCATTTGACACTGCATGCGGGAGAAATTGCGCCGGGCCTTGTTCCCTATGAAGGACTTTGCTGCCACATTCGCTTGGCCGTCGAAGTTGCGAAGGCCGAGCGCATCGGCCACGGCGTGGACGTCATGTACGAAAATCATCCTCACGAATTGCTGAAGGAAATGGCGCGCGATCACGTGATGGTGGAAATCAGCCTGACCAGTAACGACGTCATTCTCGGGGTGAGCGGAAAGGAGCACCCGTTCCCTCTTTACCGCCAATTCGGAGTGCCTGTCGCGCTGGCAACCGACGATGAAGGCGTCTCGCGGATCGACCTGACTCACGAATATGTGCGCGCGGTGCAAACCTACAATCTGAACTACCACGATCTCAAGCAGATCGTCCGCACAAGCCTGGAACATATTTTTCTTCCCGGAGAAAGTCTGTGGCGCGCGCCGGATAATTTCACGCGAACCGTTTCTGCTTGCGCGAAAGATTCTCTTGGAAGTGAAAAGCCCTCCTCAGCGTGCAGCTCCTTCCTCAAGTCCAGCGAAAAAGCCACACAACAATGGGAACTCGAACGCCGCTCCCGCCAATTCGAGTCCGAATTATGATTTTTTCCAGGCGGCCTGCCTTTCGACATTTTCACCCCCGTGGACAAGTAGCATACGGGGCAAGCAGGTGGGGATTCACGAGCGTCTCAAGCTCGACACGCGGTTTAAACTCTTACAATCCTTCAACCGCGCGCTATTCGCTCAGCCCGACAATCTCTTGCCTGACGCGACGGTTTTTGGCCACTCCACGCCCGAACCCTTTCGTCCCCGGTACCACGGGCGCGCGGCAAATTCAGTTGGGCACGAAGCTCATTTTCTGGTAGTGGGTCAGTTTGAATTTTGAGGGGGATTGTGGATTCAAAGAAAGTCTGTACACTTGGGACTATGGCGGTCCATACGAGAGTTTTGATTGAGTTGAGGGACATTTTGGGTGTTGAGTTTGAGTGTCCGCACTGTGGAACGAAAGTCTTATACCCTTTAGCCAAACCTTCCCAAGCTTTAGCTGAGAGGTGCCCCAGTTGTAGCCGAGATTGGTTTGCGCCAAAGAATCCCGCCGCTCACCCCTCACTGCCATCTTCAGCAAAGCAGGTTCTTGACGGGCTTACGGCTTTTCAGACGCTATTATCCCGTTCAGACATACATGCCCATATCAAATTGCAAATAAACGGTTTACCAGAATGAAGATACACGCAAGAAAAGGAATGAAATTGGACTACACCGCAACCGCTGCCGCTGTTGTGAGTCAAGCCATCGGGGAAGGTCTGTTTGACGGTCAACCCTTGCCCGATCCGAACGAAGGGAAAGACCCCCAAGCCATAGAACGGGGTAGGCAGGGGGGATTGAAGGGCGGCAAGGCAAGGGCCGAGAAACTGACCGCCAAGCGCAGGAAACAGATAGCTAAGAAGGCTGCTAAATCCCGCTGGAAATCTTAAAGGGAGGGTTTTTAGGCCCTCCCTGTTCTCCTCACCATCCAAACAACAGGTGTCCTACTAGTTGGCATATCTGCCAGACGTTCAGTATCACCGACGTGCTCAGATTGATGCGGTTTAAGGTGCTCTTTTTCAAGGGCTTAAGCCTTCTCCCCGTCGTTAGTTGGGGTTTGACAGTTGTACTTCTGCTGGGGGCAGCGGGAAACGCCGCTGGACCCAATGCGGGCGGGTTAATTGCCCGGACGCCACAGCTAGTATAACATAAACTGACTTTTATGCTTGACAAGGCTAATCCCTCTCAAGCATAATTGTCAGTATGAACCAGCTAACAAATGAACGCCGAACTCAGGTTATTAAATGCCTTTGCGAAGGTCTAGGCATCCGCGCCACCGTCCGCATGACGGGCGTTGCGAAGAACACAATCGTTAAATTGCTTGCGGAAGTAGGCGAGGCTTGCAGCAAGTATCAGGACAAGACTCTCCGAAACCTTTCCTGCAAAAAAATCCAGTGTGATGAAATTTGGTCTTTCTGTTACGCCAAAGATAAGAATGTTCCGCACGATAAGCGCGGCCAGTTTGGGTTTGGCGACGTTTGGACGTGGACGGCTCTTTGCGCTGATACAAAACTAATCGTTAGCTGGCGTGTAGGCGACCGCAATGCAGGTGTGGCCCGCAACTTTATGGACGACCTCGCGGACAGGCTTGCGAATCGCGTACAACTCACTACAGACGGCCACAGAGTTTATCTGGACGCTGTAGAGCGTGCGTTCGGCTCAAATGTGGACTACGCGATGCTTGTTAAGCTCTACGGCCAAGAGCGGGATAAGGAAGCGACCTACAGCCCTGCGAAAGTCATTAGCTGCCGTTCGGTCTGCATCACTGGCGATCCCGAACCTGAGCATATTTCTACCAGCTACGTCGAACGCTCAAACCTTTCCATGCGTATGGCGATGCGGCGCTTTACGCGGCTCACAAACGCATTCAGCAAAAAAGTAGAGAACCATATCGCGGCTTTGTCTCTCTACTTCATGTACTACAACTTTTGCCGCGTTCACCAAACGTTGCGTGTAACTCCCGCGATGGAAGCGGGAATTAGCGACCATGTTTGGGAGATCGAAGAAATCGTCGGGTTGTTGAACGCGAACTGATTTATGCT
>QHYL01000343.1 GCA_003224105.1 Acidobacteriota bacterium
AAAGCCGTAGCGCGTGAGATGCAATTTGGCGCTTTCCTCAGGTGTCTACATGGACTAAGAAAGAGCGATCACGGCATGCGGAGGATCCCATGGCCAATGTCGAAAGCTTTCCGTACGAGACGAGACTCAACATTCTTTGCCGCCCTTTGGAAGTGATCGACGAGCGTGCGCTCGCCGATGCCTGCACCTACAAATGGTACAACCAGACACTCTGCCAGGTGAATGGTTCTGTGGTCCGTCTCGGTGTTGTTCAGGGCGAATATCACTGGCACAAGCATGATGACGATGACGAATTCTTCTACGTTGTCGATGGGAAACTCCTGATCGATCTCGATGGCCGCACGATGGAACTTGGTCCTCGACAAGGCACGGTGGTTCCTAAGGGAGTCTTGCATCGCACGCGCGCTCCACAAAGAACCGTGATCCTCATGGTGGAGAACGCGGGAATCATTCCGACCGGAAACTAACATCAAAAAAAGCCAAGAACTCGTGGAGTTGCGCTGTCTTCGGGCTTATACTGAGACGCGATGAAATTCGAAGATTACAAAATCATTCTATACCGTCAAGAAAATGGGTCTTGGGTTGCTGAGATTCCCGCCATCCCCGGTTGCTACGCTCTTATGAAGACGCGTGAAAAGGCTTTAGCTGAATTGCCTAACGTTTTTAGCATGATCGAAGACGAATACCGCGAAAAGGGCCAAGAACTTCCAGCCGATTCCACCGAGATTGTTAATGCCTAGCGCCACGGCGCGCGAATTTCAGAGTGTTGCCCGCCTGTTAGGATTCACACTTACGCGACAAAAGGGAAGTCACGCTAGATGGAACCATCCCGACGGGCGAGGTGTAACCATTCCCATCCACGGTAGCGAGGAAATTGGGCCGCCCTTATTCCATAGAATTCTCCGGCAGATGGGCATCACGCTGGATGAATTTCAGAAACTACGCTAGAGCAGGATAGTTCTTGAATTTTGTTAATATTGAAAGGAGCCGTGAGCATCCAGCGGGAACAACTCGAAGGGGATGTCCTCATCATTGGCGCGGGGCCTGCCGGCCTTTCTTGCGCGTTGCACCTCGCCAAGCTCATCAAGAAGCACAACGCTTCCGGCGCAAAGCCCGAGCTTTCCGCCGAGAGCATTTACGTCCTCGAAAAAGGCCGCGAAATTGGCGCGCACCAGCTTTCCGGGGCGATCATGAATCCCAATGCGCTTGCCGAACTCGTTCCCGATTTCGAGAAGTCCGCGCCGCTCGATACTCCCGTTACGGATTCCGCAGCGCTTCTCTTCACTAAGAATTCGTCTTTACGGTTTCCGATCACTCCACCGCCGTTTCAAAACAAGGGAAACTACGTTGTTTCTCTCAGCAGAATTACGAAATGGCTGGGTGGACTGGTCGAAGCCACCGGAGTCAACGTCTTCAAGGAATTTGGAGGCGCTGAACTCATTTACGAAGGCGATGGAGTCGCCGGCGTCATTACCGAGGACAAAGGCGTCGACAAAAACGGCAAGCCCAAAGACAACTTCACGCCCGGCTACGAACTTCGCGCCAAAGTTACCGTCCTCGCCGAAGGCACGCGTGGCTCGCTTACCAAAAAACTGGTCGCCGCAAAAAAGCTCGACAACATCAATCCGCAAAGCTATGGCATTGGCGTTAAGGAGCTGTGGGATGTTCAGCCCGGCCGCATTCAGCCTGGTTACGTCGCACACACGCTGGGCTGGCCGGTTTCCACCGATATGTACGGCGGCGGATGGATTTACGGCCTATCGAACAATCGTGTTTCCGTCGGCCTCGTTCTCGCCCTCGAATATGCCGACCCGCAATTCGATCCGCACGCCGCTTTTCAAACCTGGAAGACGCATCCCTTTCTCAAGAAGATTCTCGAGGGCGGCAAGCTCGTTCGCTATGGCGCGAAGTCGTTGCCCTACGGTGGCTGGTACGCCATGCCGCGCACTTACGTGGACGGCGGCCTCATCATCGGCGACTCCGGCAGCTTCCTCGACTCGCAGCGCCTTAAGGGCATTCACCTGGCGATGAAAAGCGGCATGCTCGCGGCCGACACGATCTTCGAAGCGCTCAAATCAGGCGACACTTCGTCCAAAACGTTGAGCGCCTTCCCTCAAAGGGTCGAACAAAGCTACATCAAGAAAGAACTTTGGCAGGTCCGCAATTTTCACCAATCGTTTCAGCACGGCATGCTTCGCGGGTTTGTTCACACGGCGTTTCAGCAAATCACCGGTGGCCGCGGTCTGATCGACCCCATGCGCGCGCACGCGGGCCACGAAGCTTACAAGAAGATCAACGGCCGCCCCGCGCCCGAACGCTTCAAAGGCGATGGCAAGTTGACCTTCGATCGCCTCACCGACGTCTACCACTCGGGCACGCGCCACGAAGAAGATCAGCCCTGCCATTTACACGTTGCCGACACCAACATCTGTTCGACAAAGTGCGTGATCGCCTTATCAAATTATTGATTGGGTCGTTCCTGAAGGCGGTGGCGGCCCCAACTACGAAGGCATGTGACCACACCGAGAAGGCGGTGCTTCATCAACCTGCTAGGACCCGCGCGACCAAAGCTTCCGGACGAAATGAACGACGCGGTCCACAACAGAATTGCTCGCCGGATTATTGCTCTTTGCTGAAGGTTTCGGCGGGTTTGCGGCGGCAGGACGTGGCGGAGTCGGAACGGCAACCGGCGGATCCGTGGCCGCCGAATCTCCTTCCACGCGGCCCTGGAAAATCAGCGTCGGCCGCACGCGCACGCTCCGCAGCACCACAATCTGGCTGGTGTCCACTTCGGGCTGTACTTCCGCGTTCGCGTTGTAGATCAGCGGCGGCACGAGAATTTTGTAAATGGGTCCTTCTTTTGCCGCCGGTTTGTCTAGGGGCAGAGGCGAGACAATCTCGCCGGACCCTAAAGGTTTCGCGTTCGCTTCCTCTGTGGGCGTGGCCGGAGGAACGACTTCCAGGTGCGGGGGAGGAGAATATTTTGTGAGTTCCGGATCGCACGCGCAGCGGTCTCCACCGCTGCGAAGTCCGTCCAGTTGTCCATTGACGAGCAAGATGTCGGACGATTGGGGAACAACAATATTTTGGCTGGTGAGTTGCTGCTCCAGCCGCACCGCGCCGCGATACGCCCGCACGCACATCGCCCCCGTGGTATCAAAGCCCACCAGCGCATCCTGGGGACCGTCACCAATGGCGATAGGTTGAATCTGCAGAAGAGGCGTGTAAACCGTTACTGCCGGCCCGTGCTCAATCGAGAGATGAATCGTGCCCGTGTCCAGCGCCAAAGTGAGCTGATTGCCAACTCTGAGGACGGAGAAGTGGGCCGGCCCGCAAATGCTGATGGTGCCGCCGTCGGTAAGATCAAGCCGTGCAGTCCCCGATTTGACGATCACGTCGCTCCCGCTGCGCAAGACCGTTCTTGGAAGGCCATGAGAAACGTCGATGCGCATGGGACCGGTAACCGCCACAGCCGCCCCATCAATAATTCCAACCGAGTCCGTCACCGGTTCATCAGAGCGCGCCGTCACTGCCGTCAGGACAGCCGCACCTGCTACCACCATCACGGCTGCAACCAGCCAAAGGGCGCTGCGCCTTGGCTTCGGTGGGAAGGGAAGCGGCACTTCGTTGTACTCCTGGAACAATCTCGCGGGCTCTCACCTATACTATACTTCGGCGCGATTGCCGGCGCACCTTAAGATGTGCCCGGATCGCCCCACAAACAGTTCATGCCGCAACCCGACACAATCCTGGAATCTGCGAAGCCCGAGGCCGAACCGGTCAACCTGCACTACGACACGCGGCTGCCGCAACTTCCGTGGACACGTCGGATCCAGATCCCTTTCATTGCTGCGGCGGTCTACAGCGTCATTCGAACGCTGGGTCCGACGCTGCGGTATGAAGTGCACGGCTGGCAGCACGCTGAAAGAGTGCATGGTTCGGGCAAACGGATCATTTGGGCCTTCTGGCACCGCATCATCCTTCCCATTGTGTGGTGGCACCGGAATCACGGGGTCGTGGTAATGAACACCACCGCTTTTGACGGCCAATGGACGCGCAGAGTCATCGAGTGGCTCGGATTCGGCACGGCGCAGGGAAGTTCATCACGCGGCGGATTGCGTGGGCTCGCGGTGATGGCCAAGCGGCTGGAAGAAGGCGTGGATTGTGCTTTCACCATTGATGGGCCACGGGGGCCGCGCTACGTAGCCAAGCCGGGTCCCGTGATGCTCGCGCGCAAAAGCGGGTGCCCCATCCTGGTTTTTCACATCGGCGTGGACCGCGGGAAAACATTCGCGAAAACGTGGGACCATTTCCTGTTTCCCATGCCTTTCGCCCGCGCTGTGATCTTGTTTGCGCCTCCGATTTACGTTCCGGCGGATGCCACCGCGGAAGTCATGGAAGCAAAGCACGCCGAAATGCAGCGCGAACTCGAACGCGTTCGAGACATTGCCGAAGGCTGGTTCTTGCTGAGCCCCGGCGCCCGCGAAAAACACCGCGCCGAATTCAACCGCTGACCACGTTTACTCTCGACAAAGCGTTTTCCCACACTCTCGGGGACCGGGAATCATCCGTTGTCCCGGAAATATTAGCGTTTTTCTTCTAATTTGCATGCGGTTTAATCCTAGCCACCTAAGGCCATTTACCCATGTGTTGATACAGAGTCTTGTATCTCCGGATACGCTGTTTTCCGGATTGTGAGTCGTTTCTTCTCTTGGTACTTCATATTTGCGGAATCAGTGTGTCAGAGTTCCGTCAAATTACAGCGATTAAGAGGGAGACATCGAGGATGAAAGTGTTGCTCATCAAGCAAATCGACCACCGCCCAAAGGCGATTGAAAAACGATCCGGGAAGCAGCCCTTATCAAGAGCGCTTCCGTCGTTAGCAATTTGTTTGCTTGGCGCCTTCGGTGCGGCTCAAGCTTCGGGACAGGGCTGTGATGTTTACGTGCCCACACACAAGTCGAATAGCGTCGCTGTAGTTCGAACTGTTGGCGCCCCGGCGCCCGGAGGCACTGTCACAAATGTGATTCCGGTTGAGATTCAGCCCCTCAGCGCAGCTATCTCCCCCGACAAGGCTTTCGTCTACGTGACCAACTCCGGATGGGTTTTCGGATCCAATTCTGTGTCCGTAATTGATACCGCTACGCGCAGCGTGGTCGCCACGGTTCCTGTTGGGAATTTTCCGATTGGCGTGGCCTTCACGCCCAACGGCGCTTTCGCCTACGTGGTGAATGACGGTTCGAATAACGTCTCAGTGATCGACACCGCCTCGAGAAATGTAGTAGCAACCGTGGCCGTGGGAACCAATCCATGGGGTGTGGCCATCACCCCGGACGGGGCGTTTGCTTACGTAACGAACCAGGCTTCGAACTCTGTCTCCGTCATCAGCATCGCAAGCAACACCGTCGTTGCGACGGTGCCTGTGGGGGCCAACCCTACGGGTGTTTCTGTCGCTCCGGGTGGGGCCCTCGTCTATGTCGCGAATTTCTCGTCGGACACCATCTCGGTAATCAGCACGGCCAACAACGCCGTGGCAGCTACCATCGGAGCGGGCACGCGGCCCCATGCCATCGCTTTCACTCCGAATGGAGCGACGGCCTACGTGGCAAATGATGGTTCGAATGACGTCTGGGTGATCAACACTGCGACGAACACCGTGACCGCAACCATCCCTGTTGGAAACGACCCTCGTGGGGTGGCGGTAACTCCTATGGGAAGCTACGTCTACGTTGCGAATAGATTTTCGGACACGCTTTCGATCATCGATACAAGCACGAACACGGTAGTCGCTACAGTGCAGGGCGTTTCCGTATTTCCCGAAACCGTGGTGATCAACGATAAAGTCAGTTCCGGCGGCTGCGGCTAGAAACTTGCCACGTCGATCCAAAGCCCAAAAAGCAAGTACAAGAAAGACTGAAAACTGTAAACTGACAACGGAAGACTGTCTTCAGTTGCCGTCACGCTCGCCCAGCTTCACGGGAATATCCGTTTTCTTGCCGCCGCGGTACACGGTTACGTTGACGGTATCGCCGGGGCGGTGGTGGTTGAGGACTAGGTTGACGTCGAACTGATTCGCTACTTTCTGGCCGTCAATGGCCACAATCACGTCGCCACCGATGTAAAAGCGGCGCATCCCGGCCTGCACAATACGATCGCCGCCGTGAATTCCGGCTGCAGCCGCGGGCCCGCCTTTCGTGACGGTTTCCACCAGCAATCCTTCCTGAACCGGCAAATCCAGTGCTTCCGCCAGTCCGCCGGCCAGCGCGTAGGTTTCCACAC
>QHYL01000344.1 GCA_003224105.1 Acidobacteriota bacterium
GGAAATGTGATCGGCGGCACTCAAATTACTCGGCTTCCCACCTTGGGCCGCGACGCTAGTGAATTGCTGACGCTTCAGCCCGGTTCCACTCCCTATGACAGCAATCAGGTGGGCTTTGGCAACAACGGCGGCACCATTGCCGGCGCCCGTAGCGATCAGAACAGCATCGTCATGGACGGCATCGATGTCACCGATAACGTCATCTCTGGCGGTGCTACCGAGCAGCCCATCATTCCCATTGGAGTGGAAAGCATTGATGAGTTTCGCGCGGAAATTACCAACGAAAACGTTACATTCTTGCGCTCGTCCGGCGGGCAGGTGGACGTCATCAGCAAGAGCGGAGGTAACAGTTTCCACGGCTCCGCTTACTGGTTCCACCAGAATTCGGCGCTGAACGCCAACTCCTGGGACAACAATCACACCCCAGATGGCAATGGACACACTTTTACCAAGAAACCGCCCACGCACGACAACCGCGCAGGATTTTTCTTTGGTGGCCCCCTCAAGAAGGACAAGACTTTTTTCTTTGCAAATTATGAATTACGCCGTTTCCCTCAATCTTTGCAGGGCAACCGCATCATGCCTAGCGATCAACTACGTCAAGGGGTACTCCAATTCCAGGATTGCGCGCAAGGTTTTGATTCCAGTGGTAACTGCCTGGGCGGAAACATAACTCCGTACAATCTTGCTTCTGCAGGCCTTTGCGGAGCGGATCAAAATGGCCAACCATTGAATCTTCCCTGCGATCCCAGGGGTATAGGGATCAGCCCCACGATCGCGCAGCTATGGGGGATGATGCCCAAAGGCACCGACGCAACTCTTGGCGATGGCGTCAACACTCTTGGCGACCGCTTGAACCTCGCTGCTCCACTGAAGACCGACTTCGAGTCCTTCCGCCTCGATCACAAATTCACGGACAAGGTTCAGTTTTTTGGCAGATATATGTATTCGCGAAACCTCGCGCCAAACGGCGGCCAAGTGGACCTCCGCGGCGCAACGCCCATCAACAGCAGTGCCTCCAACATTCGCGGGGACGGCGAGTACGGTGGCCTGGATTGGCAGATTCGACCTAATCTAACAAACAGTTTTCGCCTCGGCTGGATTCGTGCCCGCCAGGATTTCACCGTGATTAGGCCAAGCACGTCGGCCGCACAACTGGCCCTGCCTGGAGCAGACTCTGCCGATGGGCCCGTCGCACTGGCGCCAGGTTTGGCCGCAACTGGCTTCATTGACACCATCGTTGACGTTGACACTCAGCGCGCGCGGCACCAGGCCATCTATGACAGCAGCAAGCAGTACAACGACATGATTACCTGGACCAAAGGGCGGCACACCCTTTCTTCGGGAGCAGACATACGCTGGCTGCCCACCATTCATGACCGCGACGACAAAGTGGTTGGGTCTCTGAATTCGCTAGTCGCCGCGATGGATAGCGATGTCAACTTCTTGGGTAGTTCCGCCTCAGATCGCCCACCGACATGCGCACCCATGGTACCCGCTACGAGCACGAGCCCAGCGATCCCTGCGGTCAACACGAACTGTCTCCTGAGTAGTGATGTGCAGCGTTGGGATCGTCTTTACGCGGCTTCTTTAGGATTGATCGATAATGTGGGCATCTTGACCGTGCGAGACGGCAACCTGAATCCAAAACCTTTTGGCACTACTCTCATCGCCAAGACGACGCTACGCATGTACGAATTCTTCGTGCAGGATTCCTGGCGCATGAACTCTTCCCTGACGCTGACCTATGGACTAGGCTACGGATGGCAAACAACCCCCCAGGAATTGCACCAGCAACAAACCTTGATCGCCAACCACGATGCCGGCGATCAAATCCTAGACACCACCGACTACTTCAAACAGAGAGCGGCCGCCGCCCAGGCTGGTCAGATCTACAATCCGACTCTCTCCTATATCCCGGTAGCGGTCTCCGGTCGCAACAACGTCTTCAACGTGGACTACGGAAATATAGCGCCGCGCCTTTCGTTGGCTTGGAACCCGGGTTTCAGCAGCGGCCCTGCAGGTCATCTTTTTGGAAACAAAAAGACCGTGATTCGAGCGGGCTACGGCATTGGATACGACCGAGTGAATACCGTCCAGAGCGTCATCATCCCCATGCTCGGCGTAGGTTTTGCGCAAACGATCAATGTGGTTACGCCTCTTTGCGATGCGACAAGCACTGCTGGTGGCCCGGGTTGCAATCCCGGAGCGACCAAAGATCCAGGGTTGTCCAGTTTCCGCGTAGGTGTGGATGGTCAGATTCCTGTTCCACCTAATCCAACACCGCTTTCATCCCCAATTGTTCCTACTGTACCCTTCGGCGAAACGTTGAGCTTCCAGAATGATCCCGATTTCAAAGTCGGGCGAAGCCACATGATTGATTTCACGATTCAGCGAGAACTCCCTGGTCAGAACATCCTTGAAATTGGCTATGTCGGCCGTTTGGGACGCAACTTGGCCGGTAGCTTCAACCTCAATTCAGCTCCCTATTTCTTTAAAGACACCGCAAGCGGTCAGACCTTTGCACAAGCCTTCGATTCTGTCGCGACTGCCTTGCGGAATAAGCAATCGGTCGCCACGCAGCCGTGGTTCGAAGATATGCTGCCAAACCTGGTTGCAAACTTTCCCATCGCGAACAAGGGAGCAACCTGCGGTAACACCGCAACGCAGTGCATGGTCAATTTGAATTCTTCAGGTTTCATAAATGGCAACGTCACAAATTTATTCCTTCTCATCGACGGCCTGCGCGGCATTTCTGGCGCGCTTGACAACAACGGTGATCCGACAAGCCTGCCTGTATTCAATAACCATCAGGTCTTCGACCTCTTCATGCGTTCGCATAAAGACTATTCGAACTATCACGCCTTGGTAGTCACGCTTCGCAACCGTCCCTGGCATGGTGTCCTCTATGACATGAACTATACCTTCTCTAAGTCTCTGGACACGGTTGGGGCCGTGCAGAACTCCGCCAGCTATTATGCCACCAGCTTCCATCCTGGATATGAGTACGGCCCATCCCTCTTCGACCGGACTCATGTTTTCAACGGCACCTTCAATTATGATTTGCCGTTTGGCAAAGGACACCGTCTGGGAAGCAAGCACGAGCCTTTCAACAAACTCATCGGTGGCTGGTACACCGCCGGCGTGGTCCGGTTCAGCAGCGGCATTCCGCTTGTCGTTCAAGAGAGCAGCCAGGTGTTCGGCGGCGGCGGCATCTTTGCCTTTCCCACTGGCGAGATCCCGCTCGTTGATCCAAACTCCATAAACGGCGGCGTCCATTTGGGTGTTACTGGTTCGAACGGTGTCGGCACCGGCGGCAACATCAACTACTTTAAGGATCCTTCCGCCGCCCTGAAGAACTTCCGCCCAATTCTCTTGGCTTCCGACACCACAACCGGCCGCAGCAGGCCGTTGCGCGGCTTTTGGTTCAAGAATCTCGATCTACGCCTTGGAAAAGTCACCAAGATTCGCGAGAATTTCGGAATCGAGTATTCCTTTGATTTCTTCAACGCCTTCAACCACCCCACATTCCTGGATCCGACTCTCGACACCACCAACCTGCCGAATTTCGGCGTAGTCAACACGCAACTGATTCCCGCCAACCGCAACACCGGCTCGCGCTGGATTCAGTTCGGTCTTCGCGTCGAGTTCTAGTTTCTAACTGATTCAAAACGCAACACGCTAAAGGGGAGAGCGCAAACTCTCCCCTCTTTGCACTTCTACGGCTTGAGCTTTCGTTTCGCCAGCTGGGTTTCACAACCTCCCTAGAGCTCCCCTTCTTTGTTTCCCGGACAGCCGCGGGCTCCTTCCGTGGACTCGGAGATTTCGCTGTTTACCCACACTTCGCGGGGGCAGGCAGCGTGCTGAGCGTGAAGCTCGCTCGTTTATGCAACCCCATCCCCAAAAACAAAGCGTCCCGGCGGGAGGGTTGGCCGGGACGCTTAGGGATTGAGGCTACTTAGGGCAATGCAACTCTTTTACTGCACAACTCCAACGAAACTCTTCTTAAGGTACGGCTCCAATCAAACTCTCTTGACTGACGACTCCGATGAAACCGCTTTAAACTTACGACTCCAAAAAACCCTTTAGTGCGCGACTGCTGCTAGTCCACGACTGCCTCGAAGCTCTTTAGCGCACCA
>QHYL01000329.1 GCA_003224105.1 Acidobacteriota bacterium
TTCCTTTTCCATCTTTCACGAAAATCGGATAAGGCTCGTAATGGCGATAATTGCTGGCAACGCCCAAGGGAATCCGCTCGAGGGCGCGTTTGTGTGCGGCGGCGGATTTCGGCGTGCGCTTTTCGTAAGTGGCAAGTTCCTTTTGTAGTGCGTCGTGCATGACAGCTCCGTGGAAATGCAGGTCTGTTCCCTGCGGTCAGTATGAGGCGGTGAAGCTTATTATCTCACGCGCGCGAGGGAATGGCCGGTCTGCAGCCAAACCACTTGACGCTGCGAATCTCCCAAAAATCCCTAGAACTTGAACTTCAAAGCGAACTGCGCCAGCCGCGGATCACGGATGTGCAGCACCTGGCCAAACGTGGAGCCCTGATTGGAGATGTTGCCATCCACGGTATAGAACTGCGCATGGTTCCAGATGTTGAAGAGATCCGCGCGGAATTCCATCCGTAACCGCTCTCCCAGGTTAGTCTGCTTGGAAAAACTCATATCCCAGTTGTTGATGCCAGGGCCGCAGCAGAGGGAGCGCGGGGCGTCGCCGATGGTTCCCGGAGCGATGTTATTGGTGAACTCGTTGGGATCAAACACGAACCCCCCGCTCTTTCGTACGTCTTGCTTGACGAAATGGCCTGGGATGAAGCCAGCCGCGGTGTTGTAGCTCGGTTGGCCCGGCGCTTCAAAGTCGAAGGTCGTATCCAACTCTTCGACGTCGTCTTGCGAAGTGATGCGAATGGGGAAACCGCTCTGGAAGCTGAGGATTCCGGAAGCTTCCCAGCCGTCCAGCAGTTTGCCTTTGAAGCCGTCAAACTTCGGCACCGGCAGATCCCACACATAGTTGAATACAAAGCGATGGCGCGCATCGTAATTCGAAAGCCCGTAGCTGGCGTTGAAGTTGAGGGGATTCAGGGCGCTTTCAAAGCTGGAAGCGTTGTCCAAAGACTTGCTGAAAGTGTACGAAGCCTGAAATTGCAGCCCATGCGAGAAGCGCTTCTCGAAAAGCGCCTGGAACGAGTTGTAGTTGGAATGGGCAATGGTGTCTTCGCTGAAGATGCCGGAGAACGGTGGCACGGCCGGGCAACCCACGCCCGTGGTCGTCAGAGGGTTACACAGGGGGGAAGAATAACGGCGGGTACCCGCCAAGGTAATCGGAATGGCCGTGCCGTTGGCGGGGACGCTTACCAGGCACGCGCCACTGGGATTGGTAACGATTGGGCAGGGAACGTCGATTCCGTTCGGCCCCATCACATACGGCAAGCGGAGACTCTCGCCCGGATTCAGCATGAAGGAATAAACGGAGTCTTCGCCGAAGGGTCCACAACCCTGCCCGAGCGTGGCGAGGTCATTACACGTAAACGGATTTCCGGGGTTCACCTCGTAGGTGGCAAGCAAGCGATGGCCCTGTGAACCGACATAGGCCAATTGCATCAGCAGGTTGCCAGGCAATTCCCGCTTGATGGTCAAATTGTATTGGTCCTGATACTGCGAGCGCATGTTTGGCTGAAATTGACCGAAGTAGACGCTGCCGGCGAAGTTTGACCAATCCAGGGGCTTCCCACGCGGCGGGTTGAGAACACCGTTGAATGGATTAGGAAGGACGGCGCCGGTCTGATCCACGTAAGGAGTTCCAAGAAACGAAGAACCAATGAAGTTGCTGCCACCGAAAGGAGGTTCGGCGCTGAATTGTTCGAGTACCAGTTGCTCGATGGGATTATAGAAAATCCCATAACCCATGCTGATACTGGTTTTTCCCGGACCACCGGTAAGTTTGGCCAGCCAGTTGTCACGAGCACCCGGGCTCCAGTTGAGCCCAAGACGTGGAGCGAGAGATTTGTAATAGGTGTTGGTCAAGCCGTTGGGGACGCCTTTATCGCCAGGAAAGACGAGGCCGATAGGAGTGACTCCAGCCTCATCGCAGCCACCGTCGGCCTGGGTGGAATCGAGAAGGGGATTGCTCGGGTCGAGCTTGCAGGGATAGATGGTTGAGCGCTGTCCAGGCCGGAAAGTCTGCACCTTCTTACCGATGTCTGTCAGCGGCGTATTTACTTCCCAGCGCAGGCCGTAATTCAGCGTCAAATTCGGCTTGATCTTCCAGCTGTCCTGAGCGAACAAATATACGGAAGTGCTGCGCACCAGCTCGTGCTGCGCAGAACCTTGGATGTAGCTATTGGTCAACCCCAGGAAATAATCGGGATAGATGCTGTCGGAACCGAGGTCGCTTCCAGTGACGGGACTGCAGTTTGGCGGGTTATTGGGATTCGCCGGACCGCAGATGTTTGAATCACTGTTGAAAACAATCTGGCCGTTGACGTCGAAATACAGCAATTGGTCAAACTTCTGGTGGCGCACGTCACCGCCGAACTTGAAGCTATGATTGCCGACGATCTTGTCGAAGTTATCGCTAAATTGGAAGGTCTTGCCAACCTGCGGCAACTGTCCACCGAAGTTGTTTCCGATGGAAAAGCCGCCGTTCAATTGCACGAAAGGCACGCCTTCCACTTTGGCCGGATTGGGCAACCCGGAATGGATGCCGCAATCCGCCGTGTTGGCCGCGCCGGCGGCACAAGCCGCGTTAATGCTGGCGGAATCGCTCACGCCAGTAAAACAAAACGCGGCCACCGCGCCGGTGCCGCAGGAGTCCTGAATCTTGTTGGTTTTTAGCGGGGTGTCAAACTTCATCTGCCCTTCACGGAAGAACGTGAAGCGAGCTTCGTTCACGGAAGTCGAACTGATTGTGGAGGTGTGGCTTACGTTGATTTGTTGCGTGCGGGTGGCGTAAATGCCGGGGAAGTTGCCGAGCGGGGCGCCTTCCGCCTGGAATTTGGCGAAAGGATCGAGAAAGTTATCATCGTCAAAATAGTAGTAAATCGCGGTCTTCTGATTGTTATTGAACGAGTGATCCACCTTGATCTGGAATTGATCGCCGCGGTCGCGTTTCTTTGGAACGGTCACCACTTCAGACGTGGCGCCGCCGGAGCCCGGTACGTATTGCAAAAGGCTGACCGCTACGGGGTCGAAGCAGCCGGTGGGAATCTGATTGCCCGCGAAAAGCGTGCCGTAGGGAACCGCAGGGCCGCCACTGGCAACACTGGCAACCAGCGTCTGCGCCGCAGGTGACAGCTTCTGACTCGCAGGAAGCGCCGAGCCCGTTCCACAACGGTCCTGCAACACGCTGGCAACTGTCGGATCGAAAAGCGATCCCGTAAACGCTGCGCCGCTGGAAAAGTCGCCGCTTTCCTGCGCGGCTGTCGGCACGATCACAGGTTGCGAGATGACCCCTTGTACGATGCGCCGTCCTTCATAGGAACCGAAGAAGAAGGTCTTGTCTTTCTTGATGGGACCACCCAGCGTTCCGCCAAATTGATTTTGCTTGAACGGAGCTTTTGGAGAAGGAGTAAAGGTAAATTGATGAGCGTCGAGAACGTCGTTGCGAAAAAACTCATAGAAGCTTCCGTGCAAATCGTTGGTGCCTGATTTAGTGACAACGTTCACCACAGCCCCGGAGTTGCGGCCGTACTCCGCGTCAAAGGAGTTGGAGATGACGCGGAATTCCTCGATGCTGTCGGGAGAGGGTTCGACGGCGGGCAGGTTGGCGAAGAGGTCGTTTCCGTCTCCGCCGTTGACAGTGTAGTTGTTGGAGCGGCCACGGCCACCGTTCACGGTGACCACACCCGCTTTATCCGAGCCATAAAAGAGATCGTTTCCGAGCTGCGACTGAACGCCGGGTTGCAGTTGGAGCAATTGATAGACGTCGCGCTGGTTCAGGGGCAACTGTGTAGAGGAGCGCTCATTGACGACGGCGCCGAGTTGCGTCGACGTGGTGTCAATTACCGGAGGAGCTCCGGTCACTTCCACGACGTCTGTGGAGCCTCCTACCTGCAAAGAAATGTCCACGCTGACCACTTCGTTAAGATCGAGCGCAATTCCCTTGCGGGCGGATTTCTTGAAGCCCTGGCTCACCGCGTCAATTTCGTAGGTACCTACGGGCACTTCCAGGAAGACGTATTCGCCGTTGGCGCCGGCCTGCGCTTCGCGTGTGGCATGGGTCGCTTCATTAATCAGCGTGACGGTGGCGCCGACCACCGCGCCGCCGCTAGGATCAATCACTGTGCCGCGAATGCGGCCGCCGGTGCTCTGCGCGTCGGCAAGAGGCGCGGCCAAGCTAATCGCAAGAATCAGAGAGATCAGAAATGGAATGCTGCGGCCGCACAACGAGGGAAATCCCAAGAAGAATCCCCGTGCTTTCATGAACTCACCCCTTAGCCGCGAAGATGCTTTGGAGAGGAGTGCATCTTCGTGGTTGCTGCGCCCCTAAAACCTTACTATAATCCGGCAAAGTTAGAGAAAGTTGTCGATGGTGTCAAGCAGAAAGAATTTATCGGAAAAATTAGCGGGGCGCCAAGGCACGCGGCTGCTGCGCATCAGCGAAGTGGCTCGCCGGGTGGGGATTTCTTCATCTGCATTGCGCGCCTGGGAAGCGCTCGGCTTGGTGACTCCACAACGCACGCAGAGCCACTACCGGCTCTATGGTGAATCCGACGTGCGGCTGCTGCAGCGGGCCATTTTTCTGCGCCGTGCCCGCGGGCTTAATCCGCCGGCCATTGTTCACGTGCTGAAGCACCAGGGCGTGGTGTCCCGGCCGGCGGAAGGCACCCTCGATCCGGGGCAGCGTTTTCGGCGGTTGCGAGTCAAACGCGGGCTTTCTCTCGCGCAGGTCGCCAAGGCCACGGCCGTTTCCGTCGGCTTCCTGAGCGCGCTTGAGCGTGGGCAAATGCGTTCCTCCGTGGCCACACTTCGCCGCATCGCGAAGTTCTATCGCACGAATATTCTTTCTCTTTTCGAAACGGCCGGCGAAAATCAGCGGCTGGTGCGGTCCTCCGAAAGAAAAATCCTGGAAACCACGCCGGACGTCCGCATGGAACTGCTTGCCTGGGGCAGCACGGCAATGGAACCGCATCTTTTCCGCGTAAAGCCCGGTGGCGGCAGCGGCGAATCCTACTCTCACGAAGGCGAAGAATTTCTGCATGTGCTTCGCGGCGATTTTGAAATCTGGCTGAACAAAGACGAGCATTACCGGCTGAGGCCGGGCGACAGCCTTTATTTTGAAAGCTCGATTCCGCATCGCTGGAAGAATCCGGGGCGCAAGGAAACCTGTGTGCTGTGGATCAACACGCCGCCGACGTTTTGAAAGACGCGGCAAGGAAGGGGATTTTCACTGCGATGAATACCCGTTTCAGCAGAGTCACGCTTTCTCGCCGACCTGATTATCATTTCTCAGAACATTTTTGACATCAGTCCGCATAAGATTGGAGCGACCAAGGTGGTTACCACGATCGTCGGCAGGCGCCTGGTCTATCAAGCGGATTCCAAGTAGGCGGAGGAGCGATGAAACCTCGCGCGATTCTTCTGGGGATTCTTGTCATTGCGCTGACGGGCGCTGCTTGCGGGAAGAAGGAAGAGTCTCTCAACCTGCTCGTTTGGGAAGGCTACTCGGACGACACCGCCGTCCACGATTTTGAGGTAAATCACAGCTGCAAAATCCACTCGTCTTTTATGGGCTCGAGCGATGAGCTCGTTGCCAAGCTGCGCGGGGGCAGCGCCTCGAATTACGATGTGATTTCCCCTTCGAGCGACGTGGCCGCTTCGATCGCGCGCACGGGACTGGCCGCGCCGCTGGACCTTTCAAAACTGCCATCGTACCCGCAGCTCTCTTCCAAACTTCGCGATTTGCCCCTGGTCAAAGCCAACGGCCAAGTCTACGGAGTTCCGTTCATGTGGGGGCCAAATCCGCTTCTTTACGACACAACTGCTTTTGCCCAACCGCCGGACTCCTGGGCCATCTTTTGGAACCCCAAGTACAAAGGAAAGATCTCCGTTTGGGATGACCTCTCGACGGTGTATATGGCGGCGCAGATTCTCGGCTACGACAAACCGGATCCCTCGCAACTGTACAGTTTGACCGACGAAGAACTCGCGACCGTGAAGAAAAAGCTGATCGAGCTGAAGCCCAACATTCGAAAGATATGGTCCACCGGCGGCGAGCTAACCAACTTGTTCCAAAATCATGAGATTGTTCTGGCGATGGGCTGGCCGCTGAATACCAATGACCTTCGCAAAGCGAACTTCCCCATCGGAGAGATCATCCCTAAGGAAAACACCACGGGGTGGATCGACCACTTGATGATCACGGCGGCCAGCAGTCACAAAGAGCTGGCGCACGCCTTTCTCGAATACATGATCGAGGCCAAGGCGCAAAAACTGGTTACCGACCGGACGCACTACACTCCGGCGAATCCCGGCGCGGCGCGGTTCCTCACCGCGGACGAAATCAAGAGCCTGCACCTCGACAATCCCGATGCTTACATGCAGCGAATTTATTTTTGGCAGGACGTTCCGCGGCGCGCCAAATACAATGAGATTTGGAATGAGGTGAAGGCCGCGCAGTGAGTGCATCTCCCGCCAATCCGCCGGAGCAAAACACGGCCGAAGGTGCAACGCTCCTTGAAGTGCGGAATGTAAGCAAGCGTTTTGGCGCCACGGAAGTTCTGAAAAACATTTCTTTGAACATCGCCTGCGGAGAATTTCTTACTCTTCTCGGGGAAAGCGGATCAGGCAAGACGACCCTGCTTCGCTTGATAGCTGGATTTGAACAGGCAACTTCGGGAGAAATCTGGATGGGCGGAGAGCGCTTGGACGTCCTGCCGCCTTACAAGCGCCCCGTGAATACCGTTTTTCAAAACTACGCGTTGTTTCCGCATCTCAGCGCGCGCGACAACATCGCTTACGGGCTTCGCGTCAAGCGCACGCCCGTCAGCGAAATCAGCGGCCGCGTGGAAGAAGCTCTTTCCATGGTCAAAATGCAAGGCTTCGCGGCGTCGCGGCCTTCTCAATTGAGCGGCGGGCAGCAGCAGCGCATCGCGCTTGCGCGAGCGCTGGTGAATCGCCCCCAACTGCTTTTGCTCGATGAACCGCTCTCGGCGCTCGATGCGAATCTGCGCAAGCAGATGCAAAGCGAACTGAAGGCGCTCCAACGGGAAATCGGCATCACGTTTCTTTTTGTCACGCACGACCAGGAAGAAGCGATGGCGCTCTCCGACCGCATCGCTCTTCTGCGGGACGGGGCCTTAGAACAAGTCGCGGCGCCACGCGAGACTTACGCGCGCCCCGCCACAGCTTACGCCGCTCAATTCATCGGCCAAACGAACCTGCTTCACGGTGAGATACGCGGGAGCATTGCCACTTGCGGTGCCCTGCGCTGGCCTTGCGAAGAAGCCGACGGTTCAGTGGTTTTCTCGTTGCGGCCGGAGGCGATTCGCCTTTCTGCGGATGGGAAGCGACAGACCAATGAAGTGAGATTCCGTGCTGCCGTCCGCCAGCAGCTTTATGGCGGGTCAACCGAATTGCTCGAAGTGGATTGCGGCAAAGGTCAGACGTTGCGCGTTCGCGTCCCGGCATGCGGCCGTCTTACAGGTGAACACGACTTTGTCTTTTCGATTTCGGACGCCGTCCGCGTCCAGGAGTAGCTGCTCGCGGCTAGATCATGTATTCACGCACTTACAAATCGCTTGTCTCCATTCCGCCGCTGTTCTGGGTCGGCGCGTTCCTTCTGCTTCCCTACGCGCTCATGTTCGCGCATAGTCTTTGGACCGTTCGCGAAGGCGTCATAGTTCACCAATGGAATTGGGAAAATTACAAAACTCTCTTCACGAATCCGCTCTATGCCGAAGTGCTTTTTCGTACCATGCGCATCGCGGCCTCTGTCACTCTCTGCTCGCTCCTTCTTGGCTATCCGCTTGCCTACTATTTGGCGTTTCACGCCGGCGCGCGAAAGGAGCTCCTCTATCAGCTCGTCATCGTGCCGCTATGGGTCAGCTATCTTGTTCGCGGGTACGCCTGGAAGACCATTCTTGGCAGCGACGGCGTGCTGAACGCTTTCTTGCAATACCTGCATCTCACGCACGAACCAGTCGGATTCTTCCTGTACAGCCCCTTCGCCGTGGTGCTCATGCTGACGCACATCTACACACCCTTCGTTTTTCTGCCCATCTACGCCGCGCTCGAGCACATTCCTAGGCCGCTCCTCGAAGCTTCCCAGGACCTCGGCGCCGGCTCCCTTCAAACGTTCTGGCGTGTCATTCTCCCACTCTCGATGCCGGGTTTGCTTGCTGGCGCAACGTTTGCATTTGTTCTTTCCCTGGGTGACTTCCTCGCGCCTCTCCTCGTCGGCGGTCCCTCGGGCACGATGATCGCCAACGTGGTGCAAAGCCTTTTCGGCGCGGCGTTTGACTGGCCGCTTGGCGCGGCGATTTCCATGGGAATTCTTGTCATTACGATTTCTTTGCTCTTCCTGGGCGAATTCCTTGAAAAGCGCTGGGCCTTCAAATGAAGGCGCAACTCACAACTCGCCGCTCGCCGATCCTCGCCATCTATGCTGCGTTGGTCTTCGCTTTCATTTATTTCCCCATTGTGGTACTTGTCGTTTATTCCTTCAATCGCGATGGTGTCGGCGGCTTTCCTCCACGCCACCTCACGCTGAGTTGGTACACGCAACTCTTCGCTGACTCTTCCGTATGGGATTCCGTTCTGAACAGCTTGCTCGTGGCTACGGGCGGCGTCGCGCTTTCTCTGATGCTTGGCCTGCTCGCGGCGCTCGCTCTCGATCGCGCCAGCTTTCCGGGAAAAGTCCTGTTCCGCCGCCTCGTGCTCCTTCCTTTGATTCTACCCGGCATCATCACGGGCCTCTCCCTCTTGATGTTCGCGGTTTTTGCCGGCGTGCAGCTCAGCTTGCTCACGGTTTTCCTCGGCCACGGCACCGCGCTCATTTCCGTCGCTACGACTGAACTCTTCGCAGGCTTGCAAAAGCTGGACCGGGCGCAGGAGGAAGCCTCACTCGACCTCGGCGCTACTCCTTGGCAAACGTTTTGGCGAATCACTCTCCCGAATCTCAAGCTCTCTCTCATTGCCGCGGGCCTGCTGATCTTCACCCTTTCGATGGACGAAATCGCCGTCACCTTCTTTCTGATTGGCCGCGACAACACGCTTCCTCTCGAAATCTGGGGCCGGCTCCGCCGCGGCATCACGCCCGAAATCAACGCCGTCTCTACTTTGATTTTTGCTGTCTCGGTGGCCCTCATCGTCATTTGGTATCATTTGCGCTCCCGCAGCCTCGACGCCCCGGCCCGGGAGCTATTCGAACAGCCTTGAAATTCGGAGAGAATCTATGAGCCAATCTGCATTTCAGTGGTGGAAGTCTGCCATCCTGATGATGCTTCTTTCCCTGCTGATGCTTTCGCGCGCGGCCGCGCAGTCTGCTCCTTTCGATATCGTCATCACGAACGGCCGCGTCATTGACGGCACGGGTTCACCCTGGTTTTCGGGTGACATCGGAATTCGCGCAGGAAAAATCGCCGACATCGGCAATCTCGCTGCCGCGAAGCGCGCTCACACGATTGACGCGCGTCGCCAAGTGGTTGCGCCGGGCTTCATTGATATGCTCGGCCAGTCGGAGCTGACCATTCTTGCTGACCCGCGCCTGCCATCAAAAATCTATCAGGGCATTACCACGGAAATTACAGGCGAAGGCGAATCGGTCGCGCCATTGAACGACGCCATTCGCCGTTCCGGTAGGAAAGGATTCGATCTGCTTGGCATTCAACCCGACTGGCAGACGTTCCGCCAATATTTCGCGCGGCTGGAAAACCAGGGCATCGGCATCAACGTTGCCGACTACGTCGGGGCCACTACGGTCCGCCGCATGGTTCTTGGTGATGATGATGTCCAACCCACACCCGCGCAACTCGACCAGATGAAGCAGCTTGTGCGCCAGGCGATGCTCGACGGCGCCGTCGGTGTTTCTACATCCCTGGAATATCCGCCCGCTCCGTATGCCAAAACGGAAGAACTTATCGCGCTGGCCTCCGAAGCCTCACGTCTTGGCGGCATCTATGCCACGCACATGCGCAGCGAAAGCACCGCGATTCTGCAGTCGCTCGACGAGGTGATTCCCATCGCGCGCGAGGCGCACATCCCCGTGGAAATCTGGCACTTCAAAGTTGCGGGCAAGCCATCCTGGGGACACATGCCGGAAGCCATCGCGAAAATTGCAGCCGCGCGTGCCCAGGGCGTGGACATTGCCGCAGACACTTACGCCTAACCGCGTCGGGCAATGGCCTCTCCGCCTTTATTCCTCCCTGGGCCCATGACGGCGGAACTTCCAAACTCCTCGAGCGCCTGAAAGATCTCGCCGCGCGCGAGCGCATCCGCAAGGACATGCTCACGCCATCCGATGATTGGGAAAACGAATGGCAGCAAATCCCCGGCCCCGAGTCCATCCTGATCGGCCAAGTCCAAAATCCCCAGCTCTTGCCCCTTCAGGGAAAAACCATCGCAGAAGTCGCCAAGCTGTGGAACAAAGACCCTATGGACACGATCTTCGATTTGCTGATCCAGGACGATGCCTTCACGGGCGTCGCCGTCTCTGGCATGTCTGAACCAGACGTCGCCCTCGCGCTGCAACAGCCTTGGGTGTCTATTGACAATGATTCCTCGGGCGTTTCACCCGAGGGAATCCTGGGCCGGGAACACGCACATCCGCGAGCTTACGGAACTTTCCCGCGCATTCTCCGCAAATACGTCCGCGAAGACCACAAGCTCACGCTTGAAGACGCCATCCGCAAATTCTCCGCGCTTCCTTCGCAGCGCTTGCGCCTCGAGGGCCGCGGCCTTCTGCGCGTGGGCATGTGGGCGGATGTCACGATTTTCGATCCCGCTACGATCCGCGATCTCGCCACCTTCAACAATCCCAATCAGCTTTCTCAGGGAATGGACTATGTGCTGGTCAACGGCGTTCCTGTAATCGACCGAGGCAAAATGACCGGAGCACGCCCCGGAAAAGTCCTTCGCGGCCCCGGCTACGCTCCGTGATTCCTCACTCGCCCAGCGCATATCTCTCAGGCGCACAAATCGTTCATAATAGCGACCGCAGCCCATTTCTATCCTGGCTGCGAAACGCTTACGGAGGAGCCATGGCCGATCGACTGGAAGATTTTCAGAAATTTCGCGCGGACATGAACGAGGAGATTCTGGGCTGCGGCCATCTGGGCATGAAGCGCTTCCTCGCGCTCGACCACCAGGCCTACGAGCCCGGTCCCCTCGGCACCAAGACCAAGGAACTGCTCGGCCTCGTCGCCTCCGCGGTGCTACGCTGCGATGACTGCATCACCTACCATCTGGTGCGCTGCGGCGAAGAAGGGTGGAAGCGCGACGAAGTTATTGATGCCCTGAATGTCGCTCTCATCGTCGGCGGCTCCATTACCATTCCCCACGTGCGCCGCGCTTTTGCCCGTATGCGTGAAATCAAAGGCCTGAAGTCTTAAAAAGGGTCAGCACCACCACTAGTAAGCGACACAAAACGTCATTTTGAGGCTTTCTTGCCGGTATTTCCTGCGACTTTGCCTTCATCCTCCAATTTTTTCGTAATTTTTTCTGTTTAATCCTGCTTCTTGAGGTCAAACTGTGTCAAAATAGAGGGTATGGCACGTGGGTGGGAAAGCAAGGACGTAGAGGCCCAGGTCGAGGCGACACAGGCTCCATACCAGAAAATTCCACTGGGAACCAAGTCCCCTGAGCAGATTTACCGCGAACAACAGCGCAAGGACTTGCAGTTGTCCCGTACGCGCATCGTGAACGACTTGGCTTCCGCCACTCACCCCAACCACCGCAAATCGCTTGAAGCCGCACTGGCCCACCTTGATAAGAAAATCTCTGAGCTAGGTTAGTCTCAATTCTGTCTGTTGAATCCCTCACCGGCCCGATGAAGGCCTTGCCGAAACAGACAGCGCCCCTTCATGCTTACGCCGCAGTCTCCGCGGCCGTTTTCCTGGCGAAGAGTTCGGCTCGCCACGGCAGGCCGCCGAAAAGTAACCACAACGATGACCCCGGACTCTACAGCCTCTCCTCCGTGTTTTCCCGGAGCAAATTTCCACTGGCGGACGGCACCCACGGTTGGCGAAGTGAGTGAAGCCAGATCGCGCACCACGTGGATCGAGCTGGCGCGGCCTTCTCTGTCTACGATCTCGTTGAGAACCACGCTTCCTTCTCCCACGCTATTCGCGGGATATTCCGGCTCCAGTGTGTAGAGGGGCAGCGCCCCGCGATCTTTGGAGTCCGTTCCGGTTTCCTTATATTCGTGCACCCGCGCCGTGAGTTTGGGCAGATAGGGCTGCGCGAACTGGAAGACGATTCCAACTCTAGCTTCCACATCGTGGCCGTCTTGGCGTGCGGGCAGGAACGTCCACGTTTGTACCGCGCCCAGCACTTCCTCTAGAAATGGTGGCTGGCCCTGGACGACCCTGACGTCCGTGACCTTTCCCCTCGTGTCAACCTTGGCGTCGAGGAGAATCTCTCCCCCCGAAAACGCTTGGGCCGGGAAAGGCGCCGCCACCAGCGACAACGGAGTGGGACCAGAATAGCCTTTAGCATTCTCCGAGGAACCCGCCGCATGCACCCCGGAATCTAAAGTGGCGTGCCAGGGAATGCTGTGCGCTTGCAACAGAGAAATTGCGTAATGAATGCGTACTGCCGCTCCGGGCGAGGGATCAATCTGCTCCGCTGAAGTGACAAAAGGAATAGCCGTGGGATGCAACCAGCGCCCCTCGATGAGACCCACGGCTTCGCCAGATTCGCCCGAAATAACCGGCGAGCCGCTCTGCCCCGGTATCACTTTCTGGCTGTACAGCAACAGCTCGATTTCGCGCCCGCTTTCCGTTCGGGTGTATTGATAACTCAAAACCTCGCCTTCAGAACGTTCTTGGAGAGGCGCGTCGAAAGTGTAGGCCTCCTGCAGCCTGGAAGGACGCAAGGAAATCGAGAAGACATGCTTTCCTGGATCAAGCCGGTCGGGCGCCAGTGGAAGGTACGCCACGCGGTAGCCGCCTTGAAACGGATTCGGCGTCGCGCGCAATATGGCCACGTCATGTTCCCAATCCGTGGCCACAACATCGGCTTTCAGCAAATGGCGCTGACCGGAGGGCAACTCCGCCAACACATGGGGCTGTCCTCCGTCCCGAAACGAATTCAGGAGGTGCGCCGCGGTGATCAAATAACCGTCTTCGTTTACAAAAAAGGCGTTCCCGTAAAAAAGATAGTGATACCCCTTTTCAGAGGGAGTTTCGTCGAGAGGATAAACGACGGGGCAAATGGCTGCTGCGGCGCTTGAATCCTCACTGGCCGTTACCGAAGCACTTGCGGGTGCAAAGAAACAAAGGAAGCACGCCGCGGCGGCCAGCCATTTCGCCGCTTTCTTGCGGCACTCAAGGAGAGAGTTGATTTCCACTGCCACGGAGGCTCCGCCGCGTGCACTCTGGTTGTTAATGCCCCCCGGGCGGGACCAGCAGGGGCAATTGCGAGGAAATGGGAGGCTGAGGAACCTGTTACGGTTCCCTTCCTGTCTTACACCTTTGAAATTCGGCCCATCTCGGAAAAAAGAAATGCATTTGCCATGGGCTAACGCTAATTAGATGCCGAAAACCCTCGAACGGCAAGTCAAGAATGGAGCCCGAAAGCTACGGAGTCAGGGAGAATCCCTCACGTCTTGATGCCGGTGTCTATCCGGCGCGTAGAAGAGCGAGACGCCCAGCCCAAGCTCCGCCACAAAACGCTTGAATCTCCTGCCTGAAGCAGTATCGTTGAGTTCATGCCGCGTCCCGATTCCCAGCCAGGTTCCCAGGACGCCCAGAACGAAGTCGCCGCCTCCTCGCTGCATCGTTTCAAAGAGGACCATGCCCCCGCTCTAATCCGTGAACACCACTCCCACGGACACGCGCCCTTTGTCGTTGGTATCGTCAATCCGCACCACGTACCCCTTCAATTGAATACGCCGTTCTCCATTTGTCCCCGGCGTCTCCATCGTGACCTGCAGTTCGGATTGCAACTGCGGCAAATGCGTCAGCGTAATCATGGCGCCCTGCACCGGCGCTCCCAGGGTAATCACCATTCCTTCGCTCGCGGCAAACACCGAATCGAATTCGTCCCGGGCCTGCCGCAGAATCGAATCCAGCTTGCGATCCGTCGAATCCGGGTCGTGGTGAAAGAGCACCAGCGTTTTTGCCCCGGCCTGCCGCGCAGCCTTCACTCCTTCCAGCCACGAGGAGTGTCCCCATCCTTTTCTGGTAGTCTCCATCTGCTCCGCAGTAAACTGCGCGTCATTGATGAAAATGTCCGCGCCGGCGGCCAGTTCTCGCAAACTTTCGTCCAGCTTTGCGTTTCCCGGCTCATTATCCGTGGCGTATGCCACTGTGCCGGCGGGCGTTTCGATTCGGAATCCCAGGCAGCCTTGCGGGTGGTTCAGCCAGCGCGTGGTAATTTTGTTTTCACCGATGGTGAACGATTCCCCGCCCTCTACTTCCTGAAACTTTCTCTTCGCGCTCATCACCGACATGTCCACGGGAAAGTACGGTACGGCCATCTGCGCTTCAAACACTTGTTTCAGGCTGTCGCGGCCCAGGAATTTCGAGCGGAAGCTATAGAATTTGAATTCGTTGTTTGGCAAATATAGCGGCGCGAAAAACGGCACCCCCTGAATATGGTCCCAGTGATAGTGCGTGATCAGGATGTGCGTTCCCTGGCTCTTTTCTCCGCTTGGAGCCACCCAGCGGTTGCCCAGCATGCGTAGTCCCGTCCCGCAATCCAGGATGAATTGCGTGCCGTCCGGCGCCTCCAGCTCCAGGCAAGGCGTATTGCCGCCGTATCGCCATGTCGCAGGGTCCACCGTCGGTGTGGACCCGCGCACGCCCCAGAAATTCAGTTTTGTTACCGGAGCCGCCATATCCGCAATCGAAAATCCCCTCTGGAATGGCCCGTCCTGCGCCAACACGCGCGGGATAGGAAGCTTGTCTTTCATCGTGGCAGTGGTTAGTTAGACCGTCAATCCATTCCGGCGGGCACGGTGTCAAAGTGCCTAATAAGTGCGCCCGATGGCCGCACCCGCTGGCTTGCGCGTAGAATGGGGTCATGACCGGGCATCCTCACAGCCATAGCCACGATCACGGTCACAGCCATGCCGCACCTTCTCACGAGCATGGCCACGCCGGGCATGCTCATCCCCCTCTGCAACCTTCGGTTCTTGGCTGGGCCATGGTTTTCACCATCGGACTGGTGGTGGCCGAAGTTTTTGGCGGCATCATCGGCCGCAGCGTGGCGCTGCTCAATGATGCCGTGCATAACCTTTCGGATGTCCCCGCGCTCGGCATCTCCTATCTCGCCATGCATTGGGCCGCGCGCCCCGCCGACAGCGAGAAGACCTATGGTTACCACCGCGCCGGCACGCTTGCAGCTTTCACCAACTCCTTCGTCCTCGTCTTGCTCTCGCTCTGGCTCGGCTATGAAGCCATAGAGCGCTTTCGCTCTCCCGTGCAAGTCGTCGAAAGCTGGATGATTTGGACTTCCGTCGCCGCTCTCGCCGTGAATGGCGGCATCACCTTGGCTCTCGTCCGCGGGCGCGGTGACCTCAACCTTCGCGCCATTCTGATTCACAATTTCGGCGACGCCATTTCCAATATCGCCATCATCGTTGGCGCAATCTTCATTCGCATGACCGGCGCGCATTGGATCGATCCTCTGCTCGGCCTGGGAATTGGCATTCTGGTGCTGTGGTCTAGCATCGGCGTTCTTCGCGAATCCTCTCACCTTCTCCTCGAAGGCCGCCCACGCGGCTTGCACGTTGCGGAGGTCGCTCGCGCCATCCTCACCGTGGAAGGCGTCGAGGAAGTTCACGACGTCCACCTGTGGTCCTTAGGCGGCGGTCACAATGCTCTCAGTCTCCACGCGCGCATTCCGGACATGCATCTTGACGAGTGCGAACGTTTGCTGGAAGCCATCCGGCAAATCGCCGCAGAACAATTTCAAATCGAACATACGACCGTGCAGCTTGAGCGCGCCGGCTTGCCCGCCAAGTCCGGCTACGTCATGCCGGAACCCGCCAAGAAATAATCGCCGCCTTCCACGCGTTATAGGCGCTGGTAAGGGCAAGAATAGTTTAAGATTGCCGCGCCGATGTTTCTTCGGGGTGTGTGGAAATGGGTGAACCAGTCAAACCACGGAGTATTCTTAGTGCCCTCCTCGCGGTACTGCTGTTGGCGTTGATGGCCTTTCTGGCGGGTGGTGCTGCGTTGCGCGAATCCGCAACTGTGGATGAAGTTTCCCACATCGGCGCCGGCGTCAGCTACCTGCAAAACCTCGATCTGCGCATGAATCCCGAGCATCCCCCTTTGCCCAAAGTGCTCGCGGCGATTCCGCTCGTGATCCGCGGCGTTCGCGTGGACTACAACCACATCTCCTGGACCTTCAGCGAGAAGTTTTTTCCGGCATACCTGGGACAGTGGGTCTTCGGCGAATGGTTTCTCGAAAAGTGGAACGACCCGAAGACCATTCTCAAGTGGGCGCGCTTACCCATGCTGCTGTTGACGCTTATCCTCGGAGCCAGCCTATACATCCTCGCCAGAAGGCTCGCAGGTCCGTGGGGCGGACTGCTTTGCCTCAGCCTCTTTATCAGCACGTCGGCGTTTCTCACTTTCGGTCCCCTCGTGCATACGGACATCGCGGCGGCGCTGTTCTGCCTGCTCGCGTTATGGACGTTTGCCCATGTCTGGCGCGAACCAAGCCGCAAAAACGTCCTCCTATTAGCGTTGAGCCTGGCGGGCGCGCTGTTATCGAAATTCACCGCAGGACTTTTGTTCTTTGCGTTTTTGGCGTTTGCGTTAAGTCTGCGCTTTCGTCCGGTCCCCGGCCTGCCGGAAAGCAAAGGCGAGGGGAGGCTCTGGCGGCGTCCACGGTGGCGGGCAACGCTTCAAGGCATTTTGTGCGCGGCACTGCTTGTCTACGTATTTTATCTGGTCTTTTCCTGGCATCAGCCTACTAACGCTCTGTACCGCTTGGGTAGCGGTCCCGTGGCGCTCTTCTTTCGCCGCGCGCTGCTGCCTCCCGTGATTTATCTGCGAGGCGTGTTTTGGGTGCTCATCTCGAGCAGACGGCCAACCTTCATTCTCGGGCGCACGTATTCGCACGGCGTTTGGTTCTACTTTCCCGTTGTTTTCGCGCTGAAATCGACTCTCGGATTCCTCGCCATGCTTCCTTTGTCGTTGCTTTTTGCGCTCGCGCATAAGCGGCGCCGCGCTTCCGGCGCTTCTGCAATCCCGTCGCAATTAGTGCTGCATTGGCGGGTTCTCTGGGTCGGTTTGCTTGTTTTTACCGGCGCGTGCATGCTCAGTCCGCTCGACATCAGCATCCGCCATTTCAGCGTCCCTCTGGTGCTGCTGATCCTGCTGCTCGCCCCGGTTCCGCAGATGATGCGCGAACTGCGCGCGTCCATCCCCACCTGGGTGCAATTGGGAACTGCCGCGGTCACCGTGGCCGTGGCCAGTTGCCTTTTCACCGCCGTGCGCGCGTATCCTTACTACTTTCCCTTTGTCAACTCCCTGAGCATGGGTCGTCCTGCTTACACCTTGATGAACGACTCCAACGTGGACTGGAACCAGTCGCTCCCCGAAGTCAAGCGTTTTGCGGACCAGCATGGCCTCGAAAAAATTGGCCTGGATGAGTATGGGCTTTCGGATCCCACCGCGTCCGTACCTCAGGCGCAGGTCTGGAATTGTCAAAAGCCTGCGCCGGAAGATGCTGGACAGTGGGTGGTGGTCTCCGCCGGCATGATTCTGGATGGCCACAACTGCGGCTGGCTGATGCAATACCCGAATGAGGCCTTGGCCGGCGGCAGCATGTACGCAGTTCATTTGCATTCGCAGATTCCTGCTCCGGGCCGTCCAGGTGGACCGCCGCTGCCTTCGGCGTTTCGCCAGTTTGGCGGCGCGCCGATCGACATTCAGGGCCTCTTCGTCCACCTGAACAAGCACCCCGAAGACCTCCCGCGAGGTTTCACCTGGATGACCACCGCATTCACGTCCATGAGCAAGTCCCAGGCGCCGCCCAAGTCTCCTTGGGAACCGTAGTGGCGGGTCTTCAGGTCCCATTTCGTAAGGCCGGCTTCTTGTTTACCCTGCCAGCCCCAATCTGCGCCCGCATTTAATTGATGAATGTACGCCAATTGTAAGTACACTGAAGCAGCGCTTGCGGGAGGCGCCAAAATGAAAGCTTCGCTTTTCAAGGAGATGATGGCCGGCTTCGACGAGGCCGTAAAGCACCGTCGCGGACAGAAAGCCCGTGTGCGCGTCTCGCGCTTCTCTCCGGCCGTGGTCACCTTGAAGCCGAAGGACATTCGCAAGATTCGCACTACCCTGGGCCTCAGCCAGTCCGATTTCGCGCGCTACCTGGGCACCAGCGTCGCGTGCGTCAGAAGCTGGGAACAAGGTATCCGCCGGCCACAGAGCGCCGCCCTCCGCCTCCTTGCCATCGCCAAGAAGCGCCCCGCCACCCTCCTCCAATTCGTCGCCTAATCCTCACTTCATCATTTCGAGCGGACCGCAACGCAGTGAGAAATCCCTCTTCGCTCTTTCGCCGTACCCTCGTGTAGTGGCGGGTCTTCAGACCCGTGCCTTTCGTAGCGCTGGCGTCTCGCCGGCGCCTTTGCTCCTCCCTGTTGAGGGACACGGTTCATCGTGCTTTCTCTTGTAGGGCCCGCCTTCCGAGGCGGGCCGTGTGCAGGGGCACGACATTATAGATTCCCGCGCAGCAGCCCGAATGCTGCCCCGAGCGCCCCGCCCTCTTTTCGTCAGTGCACGAGTCTCAAAAGAGCCCCGCCGAAAGGGGCTTCTACGTCGCGATTGGTTTAATCTTACAACTGCGGGCTAAGATGGAAAGATGAGGTTGTAGATGCGTGTGAGTACCAAACGCTACCAAAATCTCTTGAGCGATGCGTTCCCTTTTACGTCTTTGGCCCTTGTCCGCTTCCTCAAAAAGAAAAACAGATGGTCCAAGCGGATTCCACCGTGGCGGGTAAGACAGGTCCAAAACTTTGTGATTGCTCTCAATGCGACGGCATTCGAGCTTGAACGTGCACGCCGCGAAGGACGTACTGCGACCCTCGCGTGGTCGGCGCGGAACTTTCTCGAACTTTCGATTTGGACAGAGTATTGCTCCACATCGGAGGGAAATGCCAAACGATTCAAGGATGATACGAAGTGTGACCTTTTCGGAATGGTGGCCGCGGCTAAGGGAGCTCGCATAACGCCGGAACTGAACCAAAGAGTGGACGACCTTCTTCAACGCTTCGAAAGAATTTTCAATACTCAGTCGTTCAAGATAAGTGACGAATTCAAAGGAGTTGGTAAAGCCGCAAGGGAATTAGACCGAGAAGGCGAGTTCTTCAGCCACAACAAGTTCTTATCCAAGATGGCCCATCCGACTGCCTTCATCGTCAACAGCAAAGGGACAAGACGATTCGATAAGAGATTTCAGGCCGCTATTTTTATTGAAGGCGTCCAGTTCGCTCTGAAGTCTATGTTAGCGCTGATCAATTTTTTCATGATTCATTTTCCGGACCAGAATCCCAAGCGGAAATGGGATACCTCGCGTACCATATCCAACCCTTGATAGATATTGACCTAGGCAAGCCCTTAACCCGTTGAATCAAGAGGGGGTGCCCCACCTTTTCGGGTTTGCTTTTTGAAAAGGTGGGACTGCCTTTGCCGAGTATAGTCACAGCGAACGAGTAGAGGGAATGGGTTTGTGCTAACCTACCGCAGGGTTGTACCGCCTTGGGGGCAAGGATGTCACGTTGGCGGCAAAGTGTTTTCCCGCTCCCCCGTTCTCCTCTTCTCAGCACTGCAACATACGCCTCCACGGAACATCTAATTTAAAGAGTGTACTTGTATGGCAGACCGCAAACAATTCAAGAACGTTCCCGCGCCCGATCCGGAATTGGTGCGCCTGTTGAAGGAAACCGGAAATAGACCTGTAAGCGAAGAAGAATTGCGCGAACAAAGGGTCAGCTTTGCATTCGGCAACGCCCTTGGTTCTGACTCCATCACAAAAGAAAGTGTCCGCCACGCAGCACGGAACCTCAAACTAAAGGATTGATTCCGGGCGGCTGCCCCTAACGGCGGCCCGCAATTTGATCCCCACGGAAATCTTGAGTGGCCAGGCGCCGCATACGCCGGCTTTGCGTGCACAGGTTTTGACTTAACTCGACCTGTTATTCATCATTCTTTCCCTCAGAGCCGCGCTCTAAAAAGTCCCACGCCTCAGTCAGCTCTACCCTTTTGTTTTCTTGCACTTAAGCCTCGCTCATTCGAACGAGTCCGCAACTCCCTCATTCTAAATATCTTATTATTTAGTTGACAGACTGTTAATTATTTGCTAGCCTCTCTTATGAAAGTTGCCGCACGATGCGCCGCCAACTTGACGATCCGGCAAGGATAGTCATCCTCAGCGAGCTTCGCGAGCCCAAGGATCTCTTTTTGCAATGTGCCAACAATCTTCCTCTTGCCCGCCTCTCCCCGGCTCCTTGTGTTCCGGCTCCGCCTTCTCCGTAACCTTCCAATCTGCAAATGCGGTTCTTGCATCCCGCGCTCTTCGCCGGGACCTTTTAACGGGCGAGTCCCACCTGCCCCACGATTTCTCTTGTCTTTTCTCGCCACTCGCCACTTGTCAGTCGCCACTGTTGCTAAGTCTTTTATTTGCCACACATCCGAAGAAACGACTCATAACTCCTTTCCTTGCCACACTTCCAAAAACCCCCTCCCGCAAGTCCTTTGTTTGCCACACATCCAAGACCCCCCCGGGGGCCTCTGCGCCCGCTCCCCCATCTAACGTGCAAATCTTCCAAGGTGCAACGCGCAGGCGCTCCCCAGCTCCTTTAAAATCAACACTTACAAGCCGCGCGCAACTCATTGAAAACACAGCCGCTTTAAGTCTTTTAGATGCAACACTTAAACGATTTTGTGCTGTAACCCATTTAGAATCAACACTTACAAAAAAGAGGTAGGGGTGTGCTGCCCCTACCTCTTTCAGCCTGCACTTACAACTGTGGACTGTAGACTGACGGCCGCTTTACTTGTTGATGTCGTCCTTGGCTTCCAGCCGCTTCAGCAGGCCTTCGAGTTGCGGCTTGTTCGGGTCCGGCGCCGCGCCAATGGCTTGGGTCATCTCTTTGGCCGCCGCCGGGAAGTCGCCCTTGTTCGAGTCAATTCGCGACAGCGCGACGTGGCTGAGCCAGTGATTGGGATCCTTCTTGACAACCTGAGGATACAGCTCAAATGCGCGTTTCGTGTTCCCCTGGCGCTGCAGTCCGCGCGCGTAGACATACAGTTGCAGCGCGTTGGCCTTCTCGAACGCCGTCGCCAGCGCTTTGTCCGCATCGTCTTTCTTGCCCATCGCGCTCAAAATGCGCGACTTGGTCTCCCAGTTCTCGAAGCGTGGCTCGCCCTGAATGGAGGTCTCTTCCCACTTCAGCGCCTCTTCCAGGTTGTAGTTGTTGTCCAAGCACCACTGCGCGGCCTCGTCATAGCCCGCCCAGGTGAATCCGCCGACATTGCGCAACTCGTTTTTGATGCTCCGCAGAACCACGGCCTTCACGTCCACGCCAATCTGGAACGGCACCGCCAGCTTCTCCCAGCGCAGCGTGGTCACCGCCGAGTCCGGCTTGACGTCTTCAAAGGTATAGGCCAACTGCTCAAACATTTCCGCCGGGTGCGGTTTCACCGTGACGCGCAGCGCGTCTTCCTTTTCATCGTAGCTAAAACTTCCCCACGAGGTCGCATTCTTCGAGAAGATAATCGTCCACTGCTCTTTGTCGGGAATCATGTGCAAACCATAGGTGCCCGCGGCCAGCGGCTTGCCTTCCACCGTCACGTCGTCTGCAAACGTAATCGTGGTGTTTTCATTGGCACCGGCGCGCCACACCTTGCCGTAAGGAACGGTTTTTCCCCAAATCTCGCGCCCGCCGACCGCCGGCCGGTGATAGTGAATCGTAATGTCCATCAGCCCGATGCGTTGCGTTACACTTCCGCCCTGGCTGACGCGCGGAATATTCAGCTCCGTCGGCTGGCTGCCGTTTTTGAATTGCGCTTCCGCGCCCGCGGCCAAAAAGCCCAGTCCTGCCAATCCTGCACAAAGGCCCAGAACACACTTCCACACGCTGCGCATAACCACACCATCCTCTCTCGTTGTGACGACCTGGCGAGCGCGCCGGAATCCCCGGCGAGACACCCCCGTTTGGGAGGGACGGCCTCGGGGCAGTTCCGTGAGCAGCGAAAGCGAGGAAAGGAACCACGAATGCTCGCGGGTTTCGCGGATTCAGGGAAAATTTAGAAGAAGATATGTTGGTCACAGGAGGCAAACGCTGCATACACGAATTCAGGCCAGGTACGGCGCGTGGCGACCGGCAAAAGCATCGCTCAACCTGAGCGCAAGTGAGCGCCAGCAGCTGATGCACGCATCGCGCTTTCCATGTACGATGAGGAGAAGCGTGGGGCCCGTAGCTCAGCGGTTAGAGCAGCGGACTCATAATCCGTTGGTCCCAGGTTCAAATCCTGGCGGGCCCACCAAATGCCGCTCAAAGCAGAGAGCAGACTTACTTCTGGCAGCGCGCGGCCAATGGATTCCCCAAATGAGGGCGGATTGCCGCGAAGCGGATTATTGATAAAGGGCAATGGCCTTCTCCAGTTCCGGGTTAGCCGGGAAAAGCCGAAGGCCTTTACGCAAGATCGATGAGGCAGCACGCGAATCTGCCAGATCGTTGTATACGCCTGCGAGGGCTGCGAAGACAGCAGGATCGTAATCGGGGTAGAAGCGCACCACGAACTCGAAGTTTTGACGCGCTAGCGCCGTCCGGCCCGTGGCACGATACAGTTCACCAAGCTCCA
>QHYL01000330.1 GCA_003224105.1 Acidobacteriota bacterium
CATGTTGTAGAAGCCCGTGCGCCAAACCGATATTTGCGCGCGCTCGGGCTGCTTCGCACCAAGATTCTGCCCAACGAGTGTGGCGGCGGCGTTGCTCAAACCCCAACTCGGCAAGAGGATGAAAATAAGTATGCGGATGGCAATGGTATAGCCGGCCAAAGCATCCGAGCCGAAAACGCTAACGATGCGTACGAGGCCGATCCAGCTGGTGTGCGCGATGAGGAATTGCAGAATGCCAGTCAGCGAAACGCGCAACAAGCGCAAGAGAACTCCCAGGTTGAGGCGGAGTTGACTGCGCAAAATGCGGATGCGTTCCGAACCGCGGAGCAGGCGGTAAAACTGATAGAGCACGCCGATGCTGCGGCCAGTGAAAGTAGCGAGGGCCGCGCCGGTGACGCCGAGCTTAGGAAATGGCCCCCAGCCGAAAATGAGGCAAGGATCGAGGATGAGATTGATGATGTTCGAGACCCACAACAGGCGCATGGCGATGGCTGCGTCGCCGGCCCCGCGAAAGATAGCGTTGTTGAGAAAGAGCATCATGATAACGCCACCGCCGCCGAGCGCGATGCGCGCATAACCGGAGCCTGTAGCGACGATCTGCGGCGACGCACCCATCAAGCGGAGCAGATTGGGTGCATAAAAAAGGCAAGGCAGGCCAACCATGGCCGAAAACACCACGCCTATGACGATGGCCTGAACGCCGGCGACCGCCGCACCCGCAGGATCTTTTTCGCCGATGCGGCGCGCGACCATGGCGGTGGTGGAAAGACTCAGGCCAAACCCAATAGCCATCACCAGACTGAGCATGGACTCGGTAAGGCCGACGGTGGCGATAGCGTCCGCGCCGAGGCGCCCGACCCAGAAAACGTCGACTACGGCGAAGAGAGACTCCAACACCATTTCGAGCACCATGGGGATGGCGAGAAGTAGAATGGCGCGATTCAAGCTTCCGGTGGTGAAGTCCTGATGCGATCCGCGAAGCGCTTCGCGGATGGAACTCCAAATCGGCGGCGGGGACGCCGGAACAACGACTTGCTCGACGGACATAAAAACCTTAGCTCTCTGTGTTTGCGTCATTCATTCAGGCGCGCAGACACGGTTCCAAAAAATGAAATGGTAGAAAACGAGGGGAAGTCGATCCGCGGGAGCGGATTACAGCGTTTGGGCGATTCGCGGGATAAACATCTTCACTTCCTGGGCGCTGCCCCGGCGCAACGAAAAAATCACCATTGCAACTTCGCGTGGGCGATTCCTGAATGGATGGATTGTATCCTGAATTTCCCCGCCGTGGCCAGCAAATTGTCAATTGTCAGCGCGGAAAACGCGCCGCGCCTTAGCGCGAGAATTCTGGATGATTCGGTCAGGCTGCGGCAATGCGGCGGATCAAGTCTTCTTGTTCGGATTTGGACTCTGCGCCGATGGTGAAGGCATCAAGCAGGTCCAAGGAGAGCGCGTAGTGCAACGCTTCGTCCTGGCGATTACGCAACTCGCCCTGGCCAAGAATCTTCATCCCAATGACGGCGTGGTGGTTGGCGCGCATCTCGCGAATCACGCTGACGACGGTGTCTGGAGCGGCGTCCATATAGGCCCCAACGGGATTGATGCGCACAAGATGGACGTCTACCCAGGGAGATTTGGCGGCGGTGCGCAACGCTTCGATACTGTGGCACGAGCAGCCGTGTGCGCGGATGAGGCCCTTCTGTTTGGCCTCGGAGAGCACATCCATCACGGGCTGGAAGCGTTCAGTCCAATCGCCTTCCGTGAGGCAATGCATCAAGCAGACGTCAATGTAGTCGGTTCCGAGCTCTTTGCGAAAGCGCTCGAGATCGGCGCGAGCCGTGGCGGCGTCGCGTGCCCAGGTTTTTGTGAGCACGGTAACTTTGTCCCGGGGCACGTGTTTCAGGGCCTCGGCTACGTGCGGATGGCTGCCGTAGGAATCCGCGCTATCAAAGAATCTCAGGCCGTGGTCGTAACCGTTCAGAAGCAGGTCGGACAGCCCCTTAATGCCCAGCGACGTCTGGTGGGAGTGGTGCCCACTGCCGACCGTTCCAGTTCCCATGGCCAGCCGGCTTGTTTGAATGCCCGTGCTTCCGAGCGTAACCGTGTCCGAAGCGCTAAACTTCCGTGGGAGCGCGGGAAGGGCCAGCGCCTTATGGGCGAAGCTCGTCGAAGGGAACCAGGCAGCACCGGCCGCGCATGCCGCTCGATGTAGGAATTCGCGCCGCTTCATGGGGACCTCCGGGTAACGTAGAATCGCAGCTTACTCCTTGTCTTGGACGCAAGAAAAGCCCCTTTCGTATCCGCCCCTGGAAACAAATGGCAAAAGATCGCAAGGCAAGCATGAAGCTTCCCGGTCCCTTTCGCTTAATCGCCCTGAGTGATATTCTCCCGCTGTCCGAGGTGCAAAATGAAAGGGAAACACGCCACAAGCATAAAACCATCTACTTCCTTCAGCCGCCGCGAGTTCGTGGGGCAAAGCGCCGGCGCGGCGCTGGCCTTCTCCATCGTACCCCGTTACGTTTTGGGAGGCCCGGGCTTCGTGCCGCCCAGCGACAAGGTCAACATCGCGTTTATCGGCGTCGGCGCACAAGGCCTGCGCGTGATGCTGCACTTTTTGAAGGAACCTGACGTCCAAGGGGTGGCTGTTTGCGACGTCAATAAGGCCAGCGCGGATTATCCGCAATGGGACACGCACGAATTCTGCAAGTCGGTAAGGAGTCTTCTTGGCGTGGACAGCGGGTGGGATTGGCTGAGCCCGGATCAGCCTATTCAGCTAAATCATACGCTAAGAGTGACGAGTGGCGTTGCGGGCCGCGAGCCTTCCCAGCAAATCGTGAACGCGCTCTATGCTTCCCACAAATCCTCCGGCAAGTACAATGGCTGCACTGCTCACAGCGATTACCGCGAATTGCTGGAGAAACAAAAAGACGTAGACGCCGTTGTGGTCTGCACGACGGACCATCTCCACGCCGTCATCTCCGCGGCGGCGATGAAAAAACGCAAACACGTCTTCTGCCAGAAGCCCCTCACCCACACCATTTCCGAAGCGCGGCAGATCGCCGAGATCGCGCGCCAAACGGGCGTGGCCACGCAAATTGCCGTCGGCAATCAAGCCTCGGAAGCTACACGTTTGCTTTGCGAGTGGATTTGGGACGGCGCCATCGGTCCCGTGCGCGAAGTCCATAACTGGTCCACGCGCCCGTTCTGGCCGCAGGGCGTCGAGCGTCCCAAGGAAACGCAGCCGGTGCCTGACGGGTTAGATTGGGATTCCTGGTTGGGGCCCGCTCCCGAGCGTCCTTTCCACCATGCGTATCTGCCCTTCGTGTGGCGAGGCTGGGCCGACTTCGGGTGCGGGGCTCTGGGCGACATGGGCTGCTACAGTTACGACACGATTTTCCGCGTGTTGAAGCTGGAAGCGCCCATCAGCGTCGAGGCCAGCTCCACCGACCGCTATGATGAGACTTACCCGCTCGCGTCCATCATCCGCTACCACTTCGGTCCGCGCGGCGACATGCCCGCGGTGAATTTCACGTGGTACGACGGCGGATTAAGGCCGCCGACTCCCGAGGAACTGCTGCAAGACAGCGCGCCCGCAAACGCTGGCGACGAGGAAGAAAATGAAGGCCTATTGTTCGTTGGAGATCGTGGCAAGATCCTGTGTGGCTTTAACGGCGCGAACCCGCGGTTAATCCCGAAAGCAAAAATGGATGCTTACAAGCAGCCGCCAAAAACCCTGCCGCGTTCGCCCGGCAACGAACGCGAGTGGCTGGATGCCTGCAGAGGCGGCAGGGTGAAACCCGGCGGAAATTTCGAATTTTCAGGAATGGTTACGGAAACGCTTCTGCTCGGCAACCTGGCCATCCGTACGGGACAGAGATTGGAATGGGATCGAACGAACCTAAAAGTGCTCAATTCCGAAGCAGCTCAAAAAATGGTCGCTCCCGAGCGGCGCAGAGGCTGGGAGTTGTAGCCGGTTCACTTCATCGCCGGCCTGGGGACCTCATAAAACAGAAATTGCACGCCCACGCCGGACTTGCCGTTTTTCCGGCTGAGCGGTTCCACGTGCGCGACGCGGCCCGTAAAACTCCATTCCTCCACTTCATCGCCGACAATCTCTTTCGGCATCTTCAAATGCAATTGAACCATCAGACCCTCTGCAACATTCTGGTCCGTGGCGAAATACACTCCGTGCGTAGAGATATTCATCGACGAAACGGACTCTTCTCTCAGAACAGTTTCCTTCGTCGCATGAAACCGGAGCGGAACCCTCATGATAAACCGGTGTCCATGACGACGCTCGTGTTCCGACATAGCAATCCTTTAGCATGATTTTTTACGCAGGCTGGCTCCGGCAGGGGAGTGTTCATTTTTACGAGACGGGCGCGGAGGGGTCAACAGTTTTTTGTTTCCTACAGGAAGAACCTGAGGGAATGTACCTGGGAGGAATTATGCCAGCGAGAGGCCCGTGTTGCGGCGCGCAGGATGCTTTTCCCGGCTGTCGTGGTGGGCCCACCAGTCTCGCCAGGCTGCGGCGTTCTTGCCGAAAGAAGCACCGGTGATGGCTTCGAGCGTAGAGCAAACCAGACTCTGCGTGGCGGCGTCGAGCGAATCGTCATCCAGCAGGTTCAGCAACTGGGGGACGGCGGTCAGCCGCTGCTCCCCGGTGATCAGCCCGGATCGCGACAAGGCATTCGCGGCTCGCTGGCGGATTTGCGCCGCAGGGTCGCGTGCCAGGATGTCCAGCAAAGCGTCAATGGATTCCCGGTTCCCCAGCATCGCCAGCCCTTCGACGGCCCAGAAGCGCACTTCTTGATTGCGACTCTGTGCATAGAGCTTGAGCGTACGAAACGATTCGAAAGGCTCGACGCCCCGGTTGCCCAGCGCGCCCAGCCTCCATAGCGCCATGTAGCGCTCATCCGAGCCACTCTGAATCTGACGCCGCAATTTTTGGACGCTTTCCGGCGCCTTCATCAGGTTATTGGCTGCCAAATCGATTTCAACGGCAGCCACGCGCACTCGCGGGTCGTTGGAATTGAGCGCTTCCATCACCAGATGGAATAGCCGGTCGGAATCTTCCAGATGCCCGCGCCAGAAGGTTAGATTCCTGTGAATCAAGCTTAGGGAAGGGTCGGGCTGCTGAATGGCCAGTTCCAGCAAGCGCTCAGCCTGCTGCTGGGGCGCCAAATGTGAGATTTCCTCGGTGTTGATGTCCTTTGGCCCCGGCTGAGATGCTGAAACCAATTCCGAAGTTCGCTGTTCTGCGTCAGCCGCAGCCACAGGATAAATCTTCAACCATTTTGTGAAAGCGCCGTGGAATCGCGCAGCGCAAAAGCCCGCGATCGTTGAAAGGAAGGCCAGCACCGCCACAGCCGGCAGGTAGGAAAGCCAACGCCGCGGATTCTGCGCTTTCACGCGGGGGGGCATAGCCGAGGCTGAAACAGTTCTGGAGGGGCCGGTGGAATTTGCCAAGGTTTCGTCCTTACGATCAGTTCCATGCGCAAACTCCGCACGGTCTGAGGCCAAATTAAGAGTCGGGAGAAAGGGCAACAATGGTACGCCGGGGCAAGGGCCGAAGAATTCGCGGACAAATCCTGTGGGTTCAACAGCTTTAGGGGGTTACTGGTTCGCACCATAAGAAGGAGGCCCGTCCGGTGGAACAGGGTATTGCCGGCGCGAAAGGGACGCTTTGTGCAGAATCGCCCCTCTGCTAGAATGAAGCGCTTGGTTCTGTAACCCCTAAACTGGAATTCCAGGCTTAATTTTTTCATCGGGTAGGGAAATCGAATGGCAATGAAGTGTGAATTCTGCGGCAAAGCGCCGGCCTATGGAAACGTCGTCAGCCACGCCAACAATACGCGCCGGCGCCGCTGGAATCCGAATTTGAAGCGCATGCGCGCGGTTGTGGCGGGCGTCAAGAGACATGTCCGGGTGTGTACGGCGTGCATCCGCGCCGGCCGTGTAAAAAGAGCCGCCTGAGCTTCCAACCTTGAACATACCTTTGTGGACAGGCGATTAGTGGGGCGCCCCATAGACCGCTCAAAAGGAAATCTTCGCGGCGTAGCGTTGCTGCCGTTAGCGGCGCTGGCCCTTTCTGTTATGGCTGGATGCATGAAGCAGACGCAGCACGCGCCCGACGTGTGGGCCGTCGTCAACGGAAAAGAGATCAAGCGCGATGAAGTGGATAAGTACTACCGCACGCGCGTAAATCCCGAAGGCCAAGAGCCCTCGCAAGAAGAGTCGCTGTCCCTGAAGCTGAACGTCCTGGACGAACTGATCGTTAATGAAGTTTTGCTCGAACGCGCCAAGAAACTGGGCCTCGAAGCCAGCGACGGTGAAGTGGAGGACAAATTCACCGAACTCAAGAGCCCTTACACCGAGGACGAGTTCCAGCGCCGCCTAAAAGACCAGGGCATGTCCGTGGACGACTTGAAACAGGATCTGCGCCGCCAGCTGTCGATTCAGAAACTGCTGAACCGCGAAGTGCTGGCCAAAATCTCGATCTCTGACCAGGACGTGGCCGAGTTTTATAACGCCAACAAGTCGCAATTCAATGTGGCCGAGCCGACTTACCATCTTGCGCAAATCAAGGTCACGCCGCGCAAGGATCCGCAAATCCGCAACCGCAAAAACGACGACGCTACCAATGAAGCCGAAGCAGTGCGCAAAATAAAAATGCTCATGGACAAGCTGAACAGCGGCGCGGACTTTGCCCAACTGGCGATGGATTATTCCGAGGACATGAACACGGCTTCGACCGGCGGAGACCTTGGCTATGTGCCGGAATCCGGCCTGAACAGCCAGCAAGTGGACCCGGCACTCAAGAAAGCGGTCCTTGCGCTCAAACCCGGGCAGGTGAGCCAGCCTATAGAAGCGCGTGACCAAACCGGCGTCAGCTTCCACATTCTGAAACTGATTGCGCGCGAAGCGCCGGGCCAACGCAACCTGAACGAGCCTCAGGTGCAGCAAAATATCCGCGATACCCTGCGCAGCCGCAAAGAGCAATTACTGCGGTCCGCCTACCTGGCAATCGCGCGCGATGACGCTCAGGTAACGAATTATCTTGCCCAGCAGGTGATTGAAGCGGCCGGCAAGCTTCCCGACGCAGCCAAGACCTACATGCCACCGCGCTCCATCGTTCACTAGTCAACTGAGAGCTAGGCAACTACGCAGAGCACCTCTCCGGCATTCACGGTTTGCCCCTCCGTGACCAGGACGCGCTCGACTGTTCCGCTTTTTGGCGAGCGAATTTCGTTTTGCATTTTCATGGCCTCGACTACCAACAGGCCCTGACCGGCCTCGACAGCATCGCCTGCTTTCGCGAGCAAGCGCACGACCTTGCCGGGCATGGGCGCGGCAATCTGCTGGCGGCCTTCCGCTTCCGCGCCTCTGTGACGGCGACCGCGCCACGAACGTGGATCGATTATCTCTGCCAGGAATTCCAATCCGCCAGTCTGCAATTGGAGCTGGCCGCCGGAAGATGGCGTGATGTAAATCTCATAAGAACAGCCAGAAAGCAAAACAGAGAATACATTCGGGGCAATTTCAGCAACATCAGTCGTGAATCCCGATTCTCCTTCTGCCCTGGCCTGCCATCCGCCGGCCTGGCGTTCCAGCTCCACAATGTGCGTTTTGCCGGAAATGCGGACTTCATACTTCATGGCACGCGGTCCAGTTGCTCCCGCCGACCTTCCAGTTTCCAACGGGAAGCGCTTTCTCTATCGGAGGATGCGCTAGGAGCTTGCGCGGCGCTCTGCTTTGCCTGCCAAACGGCAGCGACGATGGCCGCGGCCGCGGCCTCTATGGAACTGTTTTTCGCACTTGCCTGCGGAGCGGACGAAGGCGCTCGCGGCCGCCGCAACCATTCATCGAGCCATCGGGTGTGAATCTCGCCGCGCAGAAAGTCGGGCTCTTCGAGAATCCGCCGGAACAGCCCGGCGTTGGTTCGAATGCCCGTAATCGTATATTCATCAAGGGCGCGGCGCAGTCGCGCAATGGTCTCTTCCCTGCTGTTGCCCCAGGCAATGAGCTTGCTCAGCAAGGGGTCATAATCGTTGGGAACCGTCCAGCCTTCGTACACGCCTTCATCCATGCGGATTCCCGGGCCGCCGGGAGTGTGCCGCGACAGAATCTTTCCCGGCGACGGGAAGAAGTTGTTCTCCGGATCCTCGGCGTAAAGGCGGACTTCCATTGCATGACCGCGTGGAGTGATGGATTCCCAAGCAAATGGCAAGCGATGCCCTGCTGCAATCGCGATTTGCAGTTTGACGAGATCCAAGCCAGTGACTTGCTCCGTAACAGGATGCTCCACCTGCAAACGCGTATTCACTTCCAGGAAATAAAAATTCAGGTTCTGGTCCACGAGGAATTCCACGGTGCCGGCGTTAACGTAGCCGCCCGCGCGTGCCAGCCGCACCGCAGCCTCGCTCATTCTTTTGCGCAATTCCGGGGTAACAATCGGCGAGGGCGCTTCTTCGATGACTTTCTGGTGACGACGCTGGACTGAGCATTCGCGTTCGCCCAAAGAAACTACGCGGCCATGCGCGTCTGCCAGAATTTGAATTTCAATGTGCCGCGGACGCTCCAAATATTTCTCGAGATACAGGCGTTCGTCGCCAAAAGCGTTCATCGCCTCCGAAGCCGCTTCGCGAAATGCCGATTCGAATTCGGCGTGGCTGCAAACCAGCCGCATGCCTTTGCCGCCCCCGCCCGCCACGGCTTTCAGCAAAACGGGATAGCCCATGCTTTGCGAAAGCGCCCGCGCCTGCGGCTCTTCGGTCGGATCGTTTGTGCCCGGGACTGTCGGCACTTCCAGGCGGCGCGCGAGTTGGCGTCCCGCGGTCTTCGAGCCCAGCGCCTCCATGGCCCCTGCGGACGGCCCAATGAAAGTGATGTCTGCTTCGCGGCACGCCTGGGGTAGTGCCGGATTCTCCGCAAGAAAGCCGTAGCCCGGATGCACGGCATCGCAGCCCGCCCTGCGCGCCACGCCCATCAATTTGTCAATACGAAGGTAACTTTCGCGCGAAGGAGCGGGACCAATGGCATAGGCCTCGTCTGCAAGCCGCACGTGCAGCGATTTTCGGTCCACTTCACTAAACACAGCGACGGATCGGATGCCCAGCTCACGGCAGGCGCGGAGGATGCGCACGGCGATTTCGCCGCGATTCGCAATCAGGATTTTCTTGAACATAGAAAGGCGGAGCGAGAAAAGAGTTTAGCATGGAGACCAAGGCGCCCTTGGAACTCATGCTCGCCCTGTGTTCCTTGGCGCTATTTGAGAAGCTTCTGAAGATCTCGCCATTGGATTAAAACAATGTGATTCTCCTCGAGCACCTTTTTGAACTCCGGACTGGTCACAAAATCATAGTCCCGCTGCCGCCAAGCGGAGCCGAAATCCGGATGGTCGATGGTTACGGCTTGAAGTTCGGCGTCATCGTGGCCGAGGTGGACGATCATTTCGGAGAGCCCTGGCTTCAAATTCTTGATCGCATTCCCGTAAAACTGTTTCCACTGGTCTGCATGCACCGTGGGATTGGCCATAACGATGGAGTCTACGATGACATCTTTTTCGGAAAGCTGCGAAAGAAGTTTCGTTGGATCCCCGGGGATTCGCGGCGTCAAAAAGGGCAGATGATATTCATGAGCCACTCTGACGAGAACCGCGAAGAGTTCGGGCTTAGCAAAGAGCACTCCCATGTGGCTGTCAAGGTGCGTGGGATGAATTCCTGCAGCTATGGAGCGTTCAATTTGCGCGCGAATCTCACGCCCCGTCTCTTCGGCTTTGAGGTTTTGTACCGCCGGCCCCGTTTCCGGCCACAGATAACCCGAAGAGTCGAGAAGGCTCGCCACTTTGCCTTTTGATTCCACCGGGCCCCAGCGATAAATCTTCCATTCGCTGGTCAGCGTCAGATGTAGTCCCAGGTCGGCTTTGGGATTGTCCTTCGCGTACGCGGCGACTTCATTGAGCCAGGGGCACGGTACCATGATGCTCGCGGATGTAACCCCGCCTTTGTCCAACGCGTCAAAACTGGCCGCATCCACCGAATGAGAAACCGCAAGATCGTCTGCGTGGACGATGAGCAGTTTTGCATCTGCGGGGTAACCCAAACGTTCCGCCACGTTCTTTGTTTGCCCGGTCGCGCCAGCAGCAATCGCTAACAGCGCGACGATCAGGCCAGTACATGTCCGCAAGCACATAAGTAGCTCCAAAGTGGCGATTGGCGAACGTAGAGCGTATCACGAACACTGACTGCATTTTCCTGGCCTTACACCAACCTGAAAAATCTTTCACGCTTCGTGTGCATGATGGTGTATACAAATCCCTTCATGATTCTTCAGGAGAAGACGTAGATGAAACGATTATGTCGATTGTTTGTACTTGTGTGGCTGGCCGCCTTGCCCGCTGCCGCTCAAGAATCTTATGTTGCGCCGCCGGAAAGCCTGGTCCTGGACGGTGTGCCAAAGATTCCAGTGGCGCTGGCGGAAACCGCGGGTCGCTACGCCTCGTTTCGCAGCGCCAGCATTTCAGACTGGCATCCGACGCGGCATGAAATGCTCATCTCCACGCGATTTGCGGAAACACCGCAACTGCATCTTGTGGCCATGCCCGGCGGCGCGCGCCAGCAACTGACTTTTTTCGCGGACTCTGTTTCGAGCGGGCGCTTTCATCCGAATGGCGGCGACTACATCGTGTTCATGAAAGATGTTGGTGGCGGCGAATGGTATCAACTCTACCGCTACGAAATGAAAACCGGCGACTCCACGCTGCTCACCGACGGAAAGTCGCGCAACCTCATGGGGCCGTGGTCGTCCGATGGTGACCGCATCGCCTACATGTCCACGCGGCGCACCGGCAAGGACACGGATTTGTGGGTGATGAATCCGGCCGATTCGAAAACGGACCGCTTGCTGACGCAATTGAACGGTGGCGGATGGCAACCGGAAGATTGGTCACCCGATGACAAAAGGATTCTATTGCTGGAGGAACTTTCGATCAATGAGTCGTATTTATGGCTGGTGGACACGGCGACGGGACAAAAGACTGAGCTGACGCCGCACAATATGACGGAAAAAGTTTCATACGGCGAAGCACGCTTCAGCAAGGACGGAAAAGGAATTTACGTAACCACCGACAAAGACTCGGAATTCCATCGCTTGGCGTACATCGATCTGGAAACAAAACAACCGACATACCTGACGACTTCCGTTCATTGGGACGTCGAAACATTCGACCTGGCGCACGATGGAAAACTGCTTGCATTCGTCACCGACGAAGAAGGTTTGAGCGTTCTGCATGTGCGCGACACCACCAACGGGACAGAAATGCCGCTACCGCACATTCCTACTGGAGTCATCGGCGGCCTGCGCTGGCACAAAAACGGCCATGAACTAGGCTTCTCACTGAACAATTCACGCGGACCGGGAGTCTGATATTCACTGGACGTAGCCAACGAAAAGCTCGAGCGATGGACGAACAGCGAAACCGCAGTGAAAACCGAATCGCTGCTCCAGGCAGAACTGATCCACTGGAAAGGTTTCGACGGAAAAATGGTTTCGGGATTTCTATATAAGCCACTCGCAAAGTTCGCCGGCAAACGGCCAGTGCTGGTTGTCATTCACGGCGGCCCGGAAGGCCAGTCTCAGCCGACTTTTTTGGGGCGCAACAATTATTTGCTGAACGAACTGGGAATCGCGCTGATTTATCCGAACGTGCGCGGCTCGACAGGCTACGGAAAGACTTTCTCGCTGCTGGATAACGGGTTCAAGCGTGAAGACACCTATAAAGACATCAACGCGCTTTTCGACTGGATCGCCACGCAACCGGAACTCGACTCGCAGCGCATTGCGGTCACGGGTGGAAGTTACGGCGGGCACATGACGCTGGCTGTTTCGACGTTCTACAGCGACCGCATCCGCTGCTCCGTGGACATCGTCGGGATGTCGAATCTCGTGACGTTTTTGGAGCATACCGAAGCGTACCGGCGCGATTTGCGGCGCGTCGAGTATGGCGACGAGCGCGATCCGAAAATGCGCGAATATCTGGAAAAGATTGCACCGATGAACAACATCGAGAAAATCAAGAAGCCGATGTTTGTCATCGCCGGAAAAAATGATCCGCGCGTTCCGGTGAGTGAGTCGCAGCAAATTGCTGATGCCTTGAAGAAGCAAGGCACACCCGTATGGCTGATGATTGCCAACGACGAAGGCCACGGCTACCGCAAAAAGCCTAATCAGGATTTTCAGTTCTACGCCACCGTCGAGTTCTTGCAGGAATATCTGTTGAATTAGCGAGGGGATTTCAGCAGGAAGGACGCCAGAGTTCACAGAGGAAGATAGCCGTATGAGTCAAAGGAAACCCAAACCAAAGCTGCAGCGCAAGAGGCTTCAGCAAAACTCAGCGTATGAGCTTTTTCGCAAGGCGGGCCTGATTGGATGCGCCAACGGTTTGCCAAAAAACCTGAGCACTAACAAAAAGCACTTCGCCGGCTTTGCGAAATCGAAGGCAGATTAAGGAAACTTGCCATTCCTTGGGTTCAATCTACTTGAGGAATGCCCAAGTCCCGGCAGATTTTGCGTGCAAGAAACTCCTGCACTTCCAGGTGGCGAGGAACGCTCGTTGTCGCACGGGTACGTGGATTCCAATAGATTGAGTGGCGACCTCCCTCACGCAAGAGCTCACACCCGTTGGCGATCAAGTGACGAATAAGGTCGCGCCTCTTCATTCGCGTCGTCTTACAAATTAACGACGATGGGTTCTCTGACCGCGTCTCGTGACCGGCCCTTGGCGGCTAATTCACGATTAGCCTCAATGACCATCGCGAGGGCCTCTCTAAGATTACGGCGGGCTTCTGTAAGGGTCTTACCCTGAGTGTTTACACCAGGAATTTCTTCGACATATGCGACATACCATTTGCCGCGCTTTTCGATAACAGAAGTGAACTCGTGTTTCATGGTTAGTATTCTACCGCTCTACAGCGGGATGTTGCCGTGCTTTTTGCGCGGGTTAGTGTCGCGTTTGTTTTCGAGGGAGCGGAGGGCCGTAATGACGCGGGCGCGCGTGTCGGCGGGCTCGATGACGGCGTCAATGTACCCGCGTTCGGCGGCGACAAACGGATTCGCGAAGCGGTCGCGGAATTCGGCGATCTTTTCCTGACGCAGTTTTTCGCGTTCGGCGCCTTCCACCTTCGCCAGCTCTCGCTTGTACACAATATCCACCGCGCCTTCCGGCCCCATCACCGCAATTTCGGCCGTAGGCCATGCGAAATTCGCGTCCGTGCGGATGTGCTTGGAAGCCATGACGCAATATGCGCCGCCATAAGCTTTTCGTGTGATGACGGTGATTTTGGGCACGGTGGCCTCGGCAAAGGCGAAAAGCAACTTCGCGCCATGCTTGATAATGCCGCCGAATTCCTGCTGCGTCCCGGGAAGAAACCCGGGCACATCTTCAAACGTGAGCAGAGGAATATTGAAGGCATCGCAGAAGCGCACGAAGCGCGCCCCCTTGACGGATGCGTTGATATCGAGAACTCCAGCGAGGTACGCAGGCTGGTTACCGACAATGCCGGCGGGGCGGCCATCAAGCCGCGCAAGGCCCACGACCAAATTCTTGGCGTAGTGCTCGTGGACCTCAA
>QHYL01000331.1 GCA_003224105.1 Acidobacteriota bacterium
TCCGTAGGAGCACGGCGCGGCGGATCTTCGAGGTTGTTCGAGGGCAGAAAACTCATTAGCTCGCGAATCATCGCCAGGCAATCGGCGTCATCGCGCGCGACAAAATGGGCGACGCCGCTCTTTTCATTGTGGGTCATTGCCCCGCCGAGTTCTTGTTTCGAGACTTCTTCGTGCGTGACCGTTTTAATGACGTCGGGGCCGGTGACAAACATGTA
>QHYL01000231.1 GCA_003224105.1 Acidobacteriota bacterium
GCCATTGTCTCGCGCCCGGAAACCTGGGCGGACATGGTGCGCCCCGGCGCGATTTTGTACGGCTACCATCCCGGCTACGATCCCGCGGAAAAGCGCGAAGAGGCGGAGAAGCTGCTGCCGCTGAAGCCGGTGATGAGCCTGCGCACGAAAATCATCAATTTACGACGCGTTCCCGCGGGCGAAGGAGTCGGCTACGACGCCACGTTTGTGCCGAAGCGCCCTTCGCTCATCGGCGTGCTGGCCGCAGGATATGGCGATGGCATCCACCGCTCGCTCGGCAATCGCGGCAGCGTGCTGGTGCGCGGCAAACTCGCGCCCATCGTGGGCATCATCTCCATGGACGTGACAATGGTTGATGTGACCGACATCGAAGGCGTGGGAGTCGGCGATGTCGCGACTCTCTACGGCACGGACGCGAGTGGCAATGCGCTTCTCGCGAACCGCGTGGCGCGCAGCATCGGCACCGTCACCTCCGACTTGTTGTGCGCCGTCAGCCAGCGCGTCGAACGCGTCTACGTCCGCTGATGTGTGCTCAACTCCGCCTGCTCCCTGCCAATGTTTTTAGGTAGTTCGGTTAGGGTCCTTTTGCTATCGACTTCTCTGACTATCGCCCAAATCGTCTAAGTGACTAGTTCGCGAGCTTGCTCTTTGTCTCGATGGACTGCCAAATCGTTGTCGCTTACGCTTGCGAAATGAACATATCGAAACGCACGAGCAGGAATCTGCTTGCTAGTTATGGCGCTTATATCGCTTCATGGTGGCTCGCATACCCGTTGGCCTTTATTTATGGGAAGCTAACGCAAAGAATTATCTATCGTGGCGAATTCGCTGGTGCCGTCTTAATGCCACTAGTAACGACTATCCCATATGCGCTGGTCGCTTTTGGGGTCGGCGCATTTATAGCGTGGGTGGTTGACTCAGAACGGCGGCTTAGCTGGGCAATATTTCCGGCGGCGCTCTATGTGTTCTTCGGCACAATCGGTTATCACTGGGTGCGACGGCCATTGTTCCTCGACCGAGTGGCACAGGTAATCGGTGCAACATTTATGGGGATTGCCTGTCTCGGGGGTGCCATGATTGTCGTCCGTTGGCGGGCTTCCTCTGAGCGCTCAGATAACTCCTAATGGTTCGCTTATCCGAGACTGACTAACTACCAGCCACTCCAGCATTCGCCCCATACCCCCGCTTGAGGTAAACTCAAACTCTTGCGAATCCGCCTCGGGGCACATAGGCGGATGCCGCTTCCAACATGAGTCGAATCGCCGCCATTTTGCCGGCCGCCGGCATGGGAACGCGCATGGGCGCGGAGACGCCCAAGCAGTTTCTCGAGCTGAACGGCACGCCCATCGTGATTCTCAGCTTGCGGCGCATCGCTTCCTGCCCGCTGGTGACCGACCTCATCGTGGCCACGCGCGGCGATGAAGTGCAGCGCCTCGAAGAGCGCATCGCCAAGGAAAAATTCAAGCAGTCCGTGCGCGTGGTCAAAGGCGGCGATTCCCGCCAGGACTCCGTCGCCGCCGCCTTACGCGAAGTGCCGAACGACACAGAAATCGTGCTGGTGCACGATGCCGTGCGGCCGTTTGTGACAGTCGCGCAGATCACTCGCGTCATTGAGGAAGCGCGCCGCTGTCACGCTGCCATTCTGGGCATTCCCGCGATGGACACGGTGAAGGAAGTGAAGCGCGCCAGCCTGCCGGAAGACGTGGCGCTGATTACCGCCACCGTTCCCCGCGAGCGCGTGGTGCTGGCGCAGACGCCGCAGGTCTTTGCCACGAAGCTTCTCAAGGAAGCGTTTGCCCGCGCGCAATCCGATGGTGTGAACGCCTCGGACGAAGCCGGTCTCGTCGAGCGCATCGGTCACGATGTGCACGTGGTGCTCGGTTCCGAACGCAACATGAAAATCACCAAGCCTGCCGACATGGAACTCGCCCGCTTCTACCTCGAACGCGAGGAGCAAAAGGCATGAGCACGCGCTGCGGCATTGGCTACGATCTGCACCGCTTGGCCGAAGGGCGAAAGCTCATCGTTGGCGGAATCGAATTGCAATTTGATAAAGGCCCGGTGGGGCATTCGGATGGTGATGTGCTGGCCCATGCGCTTTGCGACGCCCTGCTGGGCGCGGCGGGGCTGGGCGATATAGGCACACATTTTCCGGACACCGATCCGCAATGGAAGGGCGCGAACAGCCTGCT
>QHYL01000232.1 GCA_003224105.1 Acidobacteriota bacterium
CGTCGTCGCCACGCTGTCGAGCCGCTAGTTTGGTCGAGGCCATCCGGCAATGAGCGTGGCTAAGGGGCTGGGAAAGAAAAAAGCACGGGTCTGAAGACCCGCCACTACAACGGCACGATGTATCCTGCGGCTACCGCTACGCTAGAATTCTTCACATGGCTTCTGCCAACCAGCCGCGTGTTTCTGTGGACGCGGTGAATCCGTGGACGGCGACGGACGTGGCCGCGATTTTGCGCGAGCGCGGGTGGTTGACAACGGATCCCACGCCGGAAGTGGATGCCTGGTGCGCCCACGCGGCAGCTATTCTTGGCGCTCATGCCGCTGACCGCGCCGCCCTCGCGGAATTACTCGCGCTCATTTTTCATTACGATGCGCAAGAAATACTCGCTCGTGTGCAAACGCACGAGGTGCTGGCGCGTTACGCCGCGCGGGACGTGCTGCGGCATTTGGCGCTGCTGCTCCTGGAAGGAGCGCCGCTGAACTCCGAGCGGTTCAAAGAAATCTTCGCCGCGTTGAAAGAGCAATTGAAATTGCCGGGCCGCGAGATGCTTTATCCGATGCGTCTGGCGCTCGCAGGCCGGCCTGGCGACGGCTCGCTTGACCGCGTTGTTTTGTTGCTCGACGACGCGGCGGCACTGCCCTTCGCCGTGCCCGTAAAATCCACGCGCGCGCGCATCCTCGAATTTTGCGCCGCGTTAACGTAGAGCGAGGGGTTAAATGTTGCGCCGACCCATGTGGAGTGCGGCGGCTTACCACGGCTTTTCTTGCGGCCACGGTTGCTGAGTGCGGCAATTGTTCGCTGCAGCTCATGTTAGGAAGACGGAGGAAAAGCGCGAGCAAGCTCCCGCACTCCCAAAAGAGGCCGGCGCTGTCAACTGTGAACTGTTGACTATAGACTGTTTCGCCCATGGACAAGCTAACGGGAATTCATGCGGTGAAGGAGGCGCTTGAGGCGCAGCGCCCCATCGACCGCATCGCCATCGCCAAGGGCCGGCAGGACACGCGCATCGAGGAAATCGTGCAGCTCGCGCGCAAGCAAGGCATTCCTGTGCGCTTCGAGGAACGCGGGGATCTCGACCGCCTTGCCAACTCGAAAGACCATCAAGGCGTCGTCGCCCTTGCCGCTGCGCGCGCCGCCGCCACTCTGGAAGATATTCTCGCAAGCGCGAATTCCGGGCGCGGCCAGATCGGGCTCATCGTCCTGCTCGATGGCGTCGAAGATCCACACAATCTGGGCGCCATCGTTCGAACCGCATTGGCCGCAGGCGCGCATGGCGTCGTGATTCCAGAGCGCCGTGCCGCCGGTCTAACCGATACGGTGGCGCGTTCTTCGGCAGGAGCGCTGGCGCATCTGCCCGTGGCCAAAGTGACGAATCTCGCGCGTGCAATGGAAGAACTGAAGGAAGCGGGATACTGGCTGGTGGGTTTG
>QHYL01000233.1 GCA_003224105.1 Acidobacteriota bacterium
ATCAACTTGGCGAACCAGGCGGGACTAGTGGTTTTGTTCGAGCCTATCCCTTGGAGTGTCAATTTCGGGACCACGATGGAGAACGTGACCGTCGGCGGCCCGGTGAATTACCCGACGAAGGACTTCAACTTTGGCGCGTTCCTTGGCAACCGCTACAAGAATTCCCCAAACATCATCTGGCAGTTTGGCCAGGACTTCCGTCACGGCGGCCAGATAGTCGGAAGCAGTTGGGTTCCCGTCGACTCGACGTTCATGGATTACATGGCTCAGGTCATTGCCGGCGTCGCCAGCGTGGATAGCAATCACCTCATCACCAGCCAGATGAACAACTACGTGTCGTACACGCAACAAGGCCTTCAAGTTGCTTGCAACACGAGTTGCACTACCAATGTATTTTGGAATCCCCGCTTCGGCAACACCAACAACGTCAGCTTCGTCTACACCTACTACGAAACCTATGACGAAATGCTGCAAGCTTATAATTGCGGCCCGAGCGGTCCCTGCACGATTCAGGCAAACAACGGAACCGAGAGCACCGGAGGAAGCTCGGGAACCACTCCTTCCTCGCAGTTCCCCCCCAGCGTCATGCCCACCATCCTAGGTGAATCCAATTACGAAGGAGCGAACAATACTGGATTTCTTTCTTCCAATGCAAACGCCTTCATCACTCGCCAGGAGATGTGGTACGCGATGACGAGCGGCGGCGCGGGATTCGAGTTCGGCCAGGTCAACGTCAATCACTTCGACAGTTCGCCGTCATGGACGACCATGCTGAACACGACAGGGACCCAGCAAGTGAGGTACATAGCGAGTCTTCTCAATCAGTTCAACTGGTGGACCTTTGCGCCCGACACGACCAGCCAAGTCGTTACGGCTGGTGCCGGAGCCCCTAATCCCACCAATGGGAACCTCTATAACGCCGCGCATGCAACGACAACCTGGGATGGCAGCTCGAACACGATGAATTTCACGACTCCCGCTGGACCACACTCCGACGGCACCAACGCCAACGATTGGGTTCTCGTCCTTAATTAATAACGAATTTGCATTAAAATTTCGCGATCATCAAACCGGCGGACCGAAAATTCTTTGAATCACCCGTCCCGAACCGAAAAACGGCCCCCGTGGAAATTTTGTTTCGTCACTAAGTCATCATCGGGAAAGTACCGGGGCAAAATCTCAGGCAACGCTTCGATTCCCCGCCTCTCTGACCTTTGATAAAAACCCTCCTGACCGCCCCAATGGTGAACCATGTCCTATTTCGCCTGTGTTCGGGTTCGGTTCGTCCGCCTTCTTGCTCTTCTGGTTTTCATCCTGTCGATAGGAAATGCCGTTCAGGCACAATCGGCCATTGCTCTGGTGCAACAGAACGGCAAGGATGCCGGTACCACAACGGCTACTTCTCTCTCCTTCACGAGTCCCAACACGGCTGGAAATTGGATTGCCGTTTCTATACGCGCGGGCTTTTCTAGTTCACAGGTCTTTTCTATCCACGATTCCAACGGCAACGCCTATCAGCGAGCGGCGCAAGTCGGCTTCACGGCCAGCGCCGTCACCTTGGCGATCTTTTATGCGGAGAACATTCGAGGCGGTGCGAACACCATCGCGATATCAGACACGGTTTCAGCTCCACTGCGCGTAGCCATTTTGGAGTTTTCCGGCGTGGCCCTATCAAATTCCCTGGATGCTGCTGTCGCAGGAACAGGAACCGGCTCTTCGCCGGGTACTCCAAGCCTGACTACCACAGCAGATGGAGATTTGCTCTTGAGTGCCATTGCCACTACCAACCCGGCGACATTTGCTCCGGACGCTGGCTACGCCATCAGCGCCTACGTCCCGGCCGAGCCGAACACCAAGCTGATCGCCGAAGAACAAATCCAGTCTGCGGCCGGCCCTGCATCGGCGAGTGCATCGATCAATAGCTCTGACAGTTGGGGGGCTGTGCTCGTTGCCGTGAAACCGGCAGGCGGCACAGCTTCAACCCCTCCAACGATAACTGGCTTAAGCCCAACGTCCGGGCCCGTAGGCACTTCCGTGACGATTACGGGAACGAATTTTGGCTCAGCGCAGGACACCACCACCGTAACGTTCAATGGCACGGTGGCAACGCCATCCAGCTGGAGTGCGTCGAGCATTGTCGTTCCTGTCCCATCCGCCGCGACCTCTGGCAACATCATCGTTACTGCGGGCGGCGTCGCCAGCAACGGCTTAACCTTCACCGTCACCGCCAATCCCCCTGCCCCGGCCATCTCCAGCCTGAATCCAACTTCCGGCCCAGCTGGCACTTCCGTGACTATCACCGGTACCAACTTCGGCGCATCGCAAGGGACGAGCGCGGTCATGTTCAACGGAACAGCAGCCTCTCCAACGAGTTGGAACTCGACGAGCATTGTTGCGCCAGTGCCATCCGGCGCCACATCAGGGAATGTCGTGGTCACCGTTGGAGGCCTAGGGAGCAACGGTTTGGCGTTCACAGTAACGACCGCGGCGCCAAGCATTACGGATCTAAGTCCAACTTCTGGTCCGGTGGGAACGTCGGTGACCATCACCGGTACCAACTTCGGCGCGTCGCAAGGGACGAGTACAGTCATGTTCAACGGAACAGCAGCCTCTCCAACGAGTTGGAACTCGACGAGCATTGTTGCCCCGGTGCCATCCGGTGCCACATCGGGGAATGTGATGATGACTGTCGGCGGGGTCGCCAGTAACGGCGTAACCTTCACGGTAACCTCCGCTTCCACCGCACCCACCATCACCGTTCAGCCTGCCGACCATACTGTCGTCGCGGGACAAACCGCAACTTTTTCGGTAACTGCCACGGGTACGGCGCCAGTCAGTTACCAATGGAACCAAGACGGATCGGCGCTCCCCGGCGCTACTTCGGCGAGTTACACGACGCCGCCGACAACCAGTGCAGACGACGGCGCACAATTCACTGTCGTGGTCAGCAATTCTGCGGGTTCCGTAACCAGCAACGTCGCAACCCTTACGGTAACCACGCAGGCCAATACTTCCAGCTGGACGTATGTGCAGGACAGTATCGACACCTTTTGCAGAGTGGGGGCCAGCAGTTGCACGATACAGACCGGCACATTCCTCCCCACCGTCCCTGGATCGATTTGGGCCGTTCTCCTTACTACCAACAATGACGTAACCATTAGTTCCGTGACCGGCGGCGGGGGAACTTGGACGCACTGTCCCAATTGTCATATCTACAATTCGACTCTTTCCCGGAATGAGGATATTGCTTACAACCTCACCGGAAACGCAGGCACAACTTCGATCACCGTGAATCTGTCGGGCGCCGCCTCCGGTCAATTTGGATTGAACTTCGTTGAGCTAATACCGCCCCCCGGTGCTACCGCATCATTCGACGACGCGGGCACATCCTCAACGACAGGTTGTACGACCTGCACGGGAGTCGGTCTGAACATCACCGCAACCGATGTCATCATTCAGTCTGTAGCGGCAACCAGCCCTTCCACGTGGAACGCTTGGAGCGCTCCGTACACGACTCTGCCGCTCGGTGAAGGATTGAATCTCAACGCAACCAGCGGAGCCGCGCCTACAGTCCTCACGACGGGGCCAGGGGCGCTGTTTTCTGCCATCGCCTTCAAATCTACTGCCGGCTCTTTTGCCCCGCCAACTCTGCCAATTTCCGTGCTGAACTATACGGCTCGTCAAGGCATCAACTGCAGCCCATCGTGTTCATTGAGCATTCCCCCCACCGGCTCCGGTCATTTGCTCTACATCGAGGCGGCAGATATGACGTCTGGTCGCATTTCCTCCATCAATGGCGGCGGCGCATGGGTTGTTCCCACTGGATCGAACACCTGTCAAATCACGCTCTCTGGAGGTTACGCGTTGAGTTGCGGCTACGTGTTGTCAAGCAACGCGGGTGTGGTGTCTCTCAGTGTTACGATGTCAGGGAACACTAACGCAAGTTTTGCCATCTGGGAGTTGGCCTCGGCCTCCGGGCCTTTTTCCTTCGATGTCGAAGGTGCGGCAACAAATAATCCGAGCTTCGATCCCAGCGGAGTGGCATTGGCGTTGTCAGGCTCTAACGATGTGATTTTCCAGTCCGCCTTTGTGCCGGGGGGCACCTCCTCAGTAAGTTTTTACCCGATGCCTCGTGTCCCCCCAGGCGGACAGGGCGCAATGTTCATGAATGCCAACGCCGCCAGCGTAGTCTTGCTCAATACCGCCAACGGTGCTGCTCCCCTATGGGTCAATCAACAAAATAACGCCACCGTTGTCAGCGCCGTCGCGTTCAGTACGCCATCTCGGTAGCCGAGCATCCCACGCAGGATGCGTGTCGTGAGCGCTCAGACAGCCGAACGATCTTTCTTGTTCGGCCTTCTCCGCCCTTCTCCGGCCTGCTAACCAGAACCTGGTCGCGTTCTTTGCGAACGGCGGTGAGGGGATCCTGGCTTGCTCTTAACTCTGCCCGGTCAGACCTAGCCAACGCCAACTCCTGCCCCAGGCTCTTTTCTCTTCCCCCCCAGTTCCAACCCTCCAACTTTCGAACTTTACTCTCAACCTGCGGCCTCTTCATTTCTCCTTGCATTTCACTGCGCTTCCTGTACTCTGTGGCCACGTACTCAGCCAGGTACCTATCCCACATCTAGAGGTGTACGATGCTTCTCGCTCCTAACGCGAAAGATCCCGCCATCCTCTCGTATTTCGCCCTCAGGAAAGCCGTAGGGGGCATTGCCCTTGGACTTCCGTTTGCTGTTGCGATTCCGTGGTTTCTGTACTCCCATATGCTTGAAGGCTCCATCAGCTACTACTACTACACGGGGATGCGAAACCTTTTCGAAGGCAGTCTCTGCGCCATCGCCCTGTTTCAGCTTTTCTGCCGTGGCTACGATGTTTGGGATGATCTCGCCGGAATTTTGTCC
>QHYL01000099.1 GCA_003224105.1 Acidobacteriota bacterium
CTCCTTTCGCGCGTTGACTTCGCTCCGCAGGAAGGCTATTAAGTCAATTGCAACTGGGGCGCTTCCTTCTCCTTCCTCACGCTGGTAGCCCGCTCATACACCAACTACCCAGCCCTTACCGTGGATCTCGGCCATTTAGAGAGCCGTGCATAAGGCTTTTTGTGTCTTGGTGCGCTGGAGCGGCTCTTCTTACCACGGTGTAGTTTGCCCCGGATTCTGCGCCAGCCGCAAACGGCTGGATTTCGTTTAAGGAGATTCCGAAATCATGCATATAAAGCCGAGATTCGCGTGTGCATTGGCGGTGATCCTGGCACTCGCATGCACATCGCAGGTCGCGCACACAGAGAGCACGCAATCCGGACGGCGCGCGCGCGTCCTCATTACCCAGAATATTGATGAAGCAAAGCTCGTGATGCTGAGGGGCAACGTGCGCCCCGAGGCGAGCGCCGTGAACGATCGGGGCGCCGTTCCGGAAAATTTCGCGATGGAACACATGCTACTGCAATTGCAGCGTCCTCCCGAACTGGAGAAAGAACTTCAGCAGTTCATTGATGATCTTCACGATCCTCAGTCCCCAAACTTCCACAAATGGCTTACCGCGCAACAGTTCGGTGAGAGATTCGGCGTAGCCCAGCAGGACGTAGATAATGTAACGCGATGGCTCGAGTCCTTCGGCTTCAAGGTGAACTTCGTCTACCCCAGTTTGACTCTGATGGACTTCTCTGGAAACGCGTCGCAGGTTCGCGCGGCTTTTCATACGGAGATTCATTATCTCGACGTGCAAGGCGCGCGGCACATCGCCAATGTGAGCGAACCGCAAATCCCGGCGGCGCTGGCGCCGGCCGTCTTGGGCATCGTGTCTCTGCACGACTTCAAACCGCGCGGTGCGCACAAAATGCGGGTACCGAGCGCGGCGTTTACCTTTCCAGGAAAATCGGGCGGCACGGAATACGCCATGGTGCCAGGCGATCTCGCCACGATTTACAACCTGAATCCTCTTTTCAACTCCGGCGTGTCCGGGCAAGGCCAGACCATTGCGCTCATTGAAAACACGAATCTCTTCAGCACATCGGACTGGAACACGTTCCGCTCTACGTTCGGTCTTTCGTCTTTCTCGGGCTCTCTCAGTACCGTGCATCCCGGGAATTGCGCCAATCCCGGATTGGTGGGGGGGAACGAAGGGGAAGCCATACTGGACGCTGAGTGGGCCACGGCGGCCGCGCCGGGTGCGGCCATTCTCATGGCAACCTGCGCAGACACCTCCAGCACTTTCGGAGGTTTAATCGCCATGCAGAACCTCATCAATGCGAACAGCCAGCCGCCCGCCATCATGAGCGTCAGCTACGCCGCTTGCGAAGTGGAAAACGGTTCTTCCGCCAACGCTGCGTTCAATTCGGCGTACCAGCAAGCCGTCAGCGAGGGCGTCTCGGTATTCGTCGCGTCAGGCGACGACGGCGCGGCCATGTGCGACCACGGCGCTTCAGCAGCTACGCACGGCATCACCGTAAATGGTCTGGCATCCAGTCCGTACGACGTTGCGGTAGGTGGAACCGATTTCGGCGACACCTTTGCGGGAACAAACAGCACGTATTGGAATTCTTCTGACTCGTCCACATTTGCTTCGGCCCGTTCCTACATTCCCGAGATTCCCTGGAACGATTCTTGCGCGAGCTCGTTGATTGCCAAGTTTGAAGGATATTCCACGAGCTACGGCAGCGGTGGCTTCTGCAATAGCCCCCTCGGACAACAGCACTTCCAAACTGTCGTTTCGGCCGGCGGTGGGCCGAGCAAGTGCGCGTCAGGCTTCCCTTCCACAAATGGTGTTGTGAGCGGAAGTTGCCAGGGATGGGCCAAGCCCTCCTGGCAATCCGTGTTTGGCAACCCGAACGACGGCGTGCGCGACCTTCCTGACGTTTCGCTCTTCGCGGCCAACGGCGTTTGGAGCCATTACTATGTTGTTTGCTTTTCGGACCTCGGTAACGGCGGAACCATTTGCAGCGGCAACCCAAGCGGCTGGTCCGGCGCCGGCGGCACCTCTTTCGCCGCGCCGATCCTTGCGGGGATCCAAGCGCTTGTCAACCAGAACGCGGGCGCTCGCCAGGGAAATCCCAATCCTGTTTATTACAAACTTGCCGCCGGCGAATACGGCTCGAGCGGCAACAACTCCTGCAATTCGTCCAATGGGAACACCGTTGGAAGCTCCTGCATTTTTTACGACGTCACCCAGGGCGACATGGATGTGAATTGCACAGGCTCCAACAATTGCTACACGCCCTCCGGCTTTGCTGGCGTGGTTTCCACATCGAACAGCTCATTCCAGCCAGCCTTTAGCACGCACAGTGGTTGGGACTTCGCCACGGGAATCGGGACCATCAACGCGGCCAATTTGGTGAAGAACTGGCCGGGTTCCAATCCACCCCCGAGTCAACCAGACTTCTCCTTGTCCGTTTCGCCGAGCAGCGTGACGGTGACGCGAGGCTCAAGCGGCAAAAGCACGATTACCATCACTGCCGCGAACGGGTTCAGCAGCAGCGTATCTCTGTCTGCTTCCGGCCTGCCGAGCGGAGTAACAGCTTCTTTCAGTCCCAGTACCGCGACTAGCTCCAGCACTCTCACGCTGGCTGCCAGCAGCACTGCGGCCTTGGGAACGGTGACGGTTACCGTCACGGGAACATCCGGCAGCCTGGCGCATACGACAAACATCAGCTTGACCGTGAACGGGACGGCTCCTCCCCCGCAGCCCAACTTCACACTCTCCGCTTCGCCGAGCAGCGTGACGGTGACGCGAGGTTCAAGCGGCAATAGCACGATTACCATCACTCCCGCGAACGGCTTCAACAGCAGCGTTTCTCTGTCTGCTTCCGGCCTGCCGAGCGGAGTAACGGCTTCTTTCAGTCCCAGTACCGCGACTAGCTCCAGCGCTCTCACGCTGGCTGCCAGCAGCACGGCAACTGTGGGAACCGGCAACATAACCATCACGGGTACATCTGGAAGCCTGACGAGAACGACGACCATCAGTTTGACGGTAAATGCGCTGGCGCCACCGCCGTCGCAACCAGACTTCCTGCTTTCTGCGTCCCCAAGCGGCTTGACGGTGAGGCAAGGTACAACGGCAACAACCACGATCAAAATCACCCCGGAAGGAGGATTCAACAGCTCGGTGTTTCTGTTTGTGTTGAATCCGCCGCCTGGAGTTTTCGCAATGTTCAGCGCAAATCCAGCTACCGGCACGAGCACGCTGACCTTCATGACATTCTCGATCACG
>QHYL01000098.1 GCA_003224105.1 Acidobacteriota bacterium
CTGAGTTCATTCAGTTGTGTACGAGCTACGACGCGAGCGGCAAGTTCCGCAATGAATTCCTGAACACCAACATCTTCGGTGCGTGAGGATTTTGGTTCCAATGTCTCCAAGCTTCCGCTCCCTCGGTTCACGGGTGGCCTTAACGGGAGAGCAATCGGCTAGCACCTGAATAGTCATACGGCTTCCAACTCATTAAAAGCGTG
>QHYL01000100.1 GCA_003224105.1 Acidobacteriota bacterium
GAAATCCAAAAAGATCCCCGCATAGACACGTCGCAGGCCGATCTAGAAAAACAATATGAGCTGGCCACGCGCATTCGCGACCGCGTCAACGCTGGGCACGAAGCGGTGAACCAGATGCGCAGCGTACAAGACCAAGTCGAAGGGCTGAAGAAGCGGCTGGGCAATGATGGCGGGGCCAAAACGGTGTTGGACTCCGCTGACGCGTTGAAAAAGAGAATCGATGCGGTGGAAGAGAAAATCATTCAGCCAAAGTCCAAAAGCGGAGAAGACCCTCTGAATTACCCGATTCAGGTGACGGATCAAATGATGGCGCTGCAAGGGACCGTGGAGAGCGCCGATGCCGCTCCAACAACGCAATCGTATGCCGTATTCGACGAACTGAATGCACGATTGGAAACGCAACTAGCCGCGTGGCGTGACATACAATCCAAAGAACTGGCGGCTTTGAACGAACTGATGAAGAAGAACAATGTGGAGGCCATCGCACCGGCCGCGGAGAAAGCGAGAGTTGCAGCGGAATAGGCAGCGCATGGCCGGCAAGCAATGTGGTATACGTGTTCGTCCCTGAAGTACTTACAACGTGACCGCAGGAGTTTGCCATGAGCAAAATGCACGGAACCTTTGCTGTCGCCATTGTTCTTTTTCTTTCTGGCACAGCCTCGGCTCAAGACACGTCTTCAGCTCCGCAATCGTGCGAGAAACTTTCGCAGCTTGCTGTGTCGAAGGCGAAGATCGTCTCAGCACAAACCGTTGAAGCAGGGACTTTCGCTCCACCCGCAGCGATGTCGCCTTGGCTGACGGGCAGCCCGGATCTGTACAAAACGCTAGGCGCGTTTTGCCGCGTCGTGGTGGAAGCGACGCCGAGCGCGGATTCCTCGATCAAGATCGAAGTGTGGATGCCCACAGAAGGCTGGAACGGCAGGTTCCGCGGGCAGGGCAACGGAGGCTTTGCGGGTGAAATTGACTATCGCCGCTTGGGGCTCGCCGTTCAGCAGAAATACGCTAGTGCCGCGACAGACACGGGGCACTCCGCGGGGGGAACCGATGCGCGCTGGGCGCTGGGCCATCCTAAGAAGGTGATTGACTTCGGCTATCGCGCCATCCATGAAATGACGCAAATCGCGAAGACCGTCATCAGCGCGTTCTACGGGACCAATGCGCAACACTCGTATTTCGATAATTGCTCGAACGGCGGGCGGCAAGCTCTCATGGAGGCGCAGCGTTTTCCGCGGGACTATGACGGGATTATCTCCGGAGCCCCGGCAAATTACTGGACGCACTTGCTGACGAAAGCTCTGGCGGATTCTCACGCCACCACGCTCGATCCTGCCAGCTATATTCCTGCCAGCAAGGTTCCAGCGCTTGCTCGCGCCGTGAATGCCGCGTGCGACGTGCAAGACGGCGTAACCGATGGCGTTTTGAACGACCCGCGGCAATGCAAGTTTGATCCGGCTGTGCTCTTATGCAAGGCGGAAGACTCGACCGAATGTTTGACGGCGTCGCAAGTTACCGCTTTGAAGAAGTTGTACGAAGGGCCGCGCGATGCTAAAGGCGCTTTGATTTTCCCAGGGTACCTTCCGGGGGCCGAAGAAGGCGAAGGCGGTTGGGGCCTGTGGATCACGGGGCCGGCTCCCCGCCAAAGCCTGATGTTTGCTTTTGGCATCGGCTATTTTTCAAACATGGTTTATGCGAAGTCAGACTGGGATTACAGAAACACAAAAGTAAACGATGGTTTGAAAGCGGCGGAGAGGAAAACCGCAAAAATCCTGAACGCCACAAATCCCAACCTGGCGGCGTTTAAAGCGCGTGGCGGCAAGTTAATTCTCTATCACGGCTGGAATGATGCAGCGATCTCCGCTCTCAACACCATCAATTATTACAACAGCGTGGCTTCGAAAATGGGTCAGGCCGAAGCTGATGCCTTCTCCCGCCTGTACATGGTGCCGGGTTTGCAGCACTGCGGAGGCGGTCCGGGCGCAAATGCATTCGGGCAACTCGGGCAAGGCGCACGGGATCCGCAGCACAATATGGAACTGGCCCTCGTCGAATGGGTGGAGAAGAGCGTTGCGCCTTCCGCGATTGTTGCGACGAAATTCGTCGACGATGACCCGTCAAAAGGCGTGAAGTTTACGCGGCCGCTTTGCCCCTATCCGCAAGTCGCGAAGTTCAATGGAGACGGCGACCCTAACGATGCGGCTAGTTTCGTCTGCACGGCAGAGAGCAAATGAGTTTTCGCGGGCCTCAGGAGGGTTTTTCCATGCGGAAGACATTTGGATGTGTGCTGATTGCTTTGGCGTTCGGCGTTTCCAGTCTTGCGCAGGAAACTCCTACGGAACGCGAAGCAGCGCGCGATGTGCTCAAGCAAATCGGCGCGCTGAGCCAATCCCTCGGCGTTCAGACAATGGTGACGAAGCTCTCCGCCCCGGACAAAGGGCGAGACGAAGTCATCGCGCGCGTGAAGCAATTGATGCAATCAGAGCTTCTGCCCATGAGCGACTGGATCACGCAACATCCTGAAATTGGCTTTCAGGAAACACAGTCCGTGGCGAAGCTCACTGCGTATCTGCAAGCTCATGATTTTGAAGTGACTATCCCCGTTGCTGGCCTGGCCACAGCCTTTACCGCAAAATACAAGCGCGGCACTCCCGGTCCCAATCTCGGTGTCATCCTCGAATTCGACGCTCTGCGCGGCACCAAGGGTGCTTTTCACGGCGATCAGCACAGCGCCCAAGGCCCAGTGGGCATGGCCGCCGCCGTTGCGATCTCGGAATTTCTTACGCGCGCGCATACTCCCGGTACGGTCACGGTTTACGGCTGCCCCGGCGAGGAGATGATGCCGCCCGAAGCCAAGACCGTCATGATGGACGCTGGCGTGTTTAAGGGCGCTGACATTATTGTGCGGAGCCATTCCACGGCGACGACTTCCCGGTCGGCCGCGGGCTTCGGGACTTGCTGCATGAATATTGACGGCGTGAAGTACACCTTTTATGGCGCCCCGGCGCACCAGTTGACGGCCTGGAACGGGCGCAACGCTCTGGAGGCGGTCATCAAGCTCTTCAATAATATTGATAGTGTGCGCAGCAACATCCGTCCGGAAGCGCGGATTCAAGGCGTGATCACCGAAGGCGGGGCGGCGCCGAATGTCGTGCCGGACAAAACTTCCGCGGACTTTTACATTCGCTACCCGGATGGGGTTTATCTCGAGCAAGTCACCCAATGGGTGGATGATGCAGCTCGTGCGGCGGCGATGGCTACGGGAACGAAAGTTAAGATCGATCATTACGGACACGACCGCGATGGCATCTCGCTTTCCACACGCGAGGAGTTGTCCTTCGCTTACATGAAACAATTTGGCGCAACCGGCGTCGAGCCGGAGCCCGGCAAGCCAAAAGGCTTCGAGGAAACCGGCAGCGTTTCGAGCCAGATTCCCGGCATCGGCGTGTCCGCGAAGTCCTCCAATTTCTCGAACCACACCTATGGCATGGAAACGGACGCGCTGAAGGACATCGGCCACGAAGGTTTCATGATTGATGCGGAGACGGAGGCGGCGATCCTTTACGAATACGCCACGCATCCTGAACTTCGCGATGCCGTAAAAACCGAGTTCACCCGCATCCAGGCGCTCTTTGGGGAATATCAGGCCGCGCTGCAAAAGGTTTACCCAAAGCCCGAAATTGCCGAGCCGAAGTAGTCAGATGACCGGGCATCCGGTGCGAAACGTGCCAATATTGAAGACGGGCACGAGAAAGTTCCCCAACGGTGAGAAGTGGCGGAAACGACGGTTTATCTCTCGCTCGGATCGAATTTAGGAGACCGCGAGAAAAACCTGCGGACAGCGATTGCCGCGCTTGCTGATTCGAAAGTGCGTGTGACGCGCATCTCTTCGTTGTACGAGACAGAACCTGTAGACTTGCGCGAGCAGCCTTGGTTCCTGAATTGCGCGGTGCAAGGAGAAACCGAGTCACCACCGTTGGATTTGTTGCGCGCGCTGCGCGGAATCGAATCCCGCATGGGTTGCAAGAAACTCGTTCCTAAAGGTCCGCGCCTGATCGACTTGGATATTCTCCTCTACGGTGACGAGACCATCGAAACGCCGGAATTGCAGGTTCCGCATCCGCGCATGCTCGTTCGCAAGTTCGTCCTCGCGCCGCTCGCAGAAATTGCTCCCGGCGTAAAACATCTTTCCTGGAAGGGAAGCGCCAGCCAGTTGCTCTCGGATTTGCCCGATTCAAGCGTGGTGCGAAGATTTGAACCTTCTATATAGGGCACGATTCTCCCATGCCCCATCACTTCATGTTCAGCGCTTCAGCTCGTGCGATGCAAGAATAGGCGATGAAGCTTGATTTGTTTCGGTTGCAGGGCTTCAAGCTCGATTTCGGTGAGATGCCCTTCCGTGATTTCACTCCAGCGATAAACGCCGGGTTCAGTTTCCATCGTTTCGCGGCCACTCAACCGGCGCAGAAATTCACTGGCGTTCTCGCGTGAAGCGACGGCGCGTACCGTGGGCCGGGCGAGCGCTTCAACCGCATAGCTGCGCAAAAGTTTGCGCCAGTAATGATCGAAGAGGTCGCCTGAAGCGAAGATGTCGCTCCAGGCGACTTCGCCGCCATAAGCAACAACCACGCCGACGACTCGTTCGCCCTTCAATCCGGACGTTGCGCTCGCGAAGCGCCGCTGCACCTCCGCAACGAAATCGTCAATCGAGACGCCGACGGCGCTCGATTGATAGATCTTCTCGTAGGCTTCTGTATGCGCGTTGCCGGCGATAGCGGTTTGCAGTTCACTTCTGGAGATTCTGGGGGAAGGACCTGCAGCTGGTTGCGCCGCGGTCGAGCCACTGCGCACGGCGTCCCACACTTCCGTCTGCTTCTGGTCCACTGCCGCTCTCTCGCGCACGCTGGGGTGAACGATTGTCAATGCTGCTGCAAACTGCGAGCTGCCGGTCCACCGCCCGTGCTCGACACAAAACACGTCCAGAGGAAGCGGCGGCGCGCCTACAGGCACGATGCGGTCCTTGCCAATCACGCGGTCCTGTTTGCCACCGCTGACCAATTCGCCCGCGAGCAGCAGAAGCGGGCGCTTACTTCGATTGAGTAGTACAAGCTGATTCACGGAAGCGCCTGTCGGCTGCGGAATATAGACAAGACGACCGTCACGCCCGCGAACCATTTCTTCGGAGCCGCGTTCGCGGACCACGACTTCCCCGGTAGCGAGGCCTTCTTCCAGTGTCAAGAATGCGCTGGTGTCTTGGCCGTAAGAAGTGACTACGGGAAACACGGAAATATTCTCGTAGGTGACGGGATCCAGAATGCGCCAGTCTCCTTCCGCTTTTGGCTGCGGCGCAGGCGGTGAAGCGGGCGGCGTGGTTGGCTGCAGATTCGAATCAAAGTCCGGTCCAGCTTGAACGAAAGCCAGGCCACCGAGGGTGAGGATTCCCAGGAATCCGCCGAAGATAGCAGCAAAAATCGAGCGCTCCATAAATCACTCCTTTGCGTCAACTTGAACCACGTCGCGGTGAGGTGCCGGGACGGCGGCTCAGGGTTAGAACGAAGGAGCGCAGAATTTCTTGCAGAGATTTCTTGGAAAAAATCGTTCTAGGTCGCAAGACACGAAAGCAAGGTAGAACGAGAATGCTGGATGGGAAAGCCTCCAGGGGCGGCCCGGCTTCGAAGGGGTCAACTGTAAGGATCGCCGAGGTTAATGCGGGTTTTCCGTTTGCCCTTGGAAGCTTCGGCTGCTTCCTCGCGCTCGTACTCGGAGATTTCTTCCTCGGTGTAAGAAAAGGTGTCGCGCGGCGCGAACATAGTGTTCCGGCCAACCTGCTTCTTCTTCTTGCGAATGGCGCCAAACTCGCGGCGAACAAGCCGGATGGGTGCGTCAATCACCTTGATCTCGACCAGAAGATCGCTGATCTTCTCCAGAAAGTCGTGAAAGTGGTAGGGACGAACCACGTAAGGCAGGCGCGACGCTTCGATTTGGCCCGTGACCTGCTTTTCGGCTGTTTCTGGGATGATAAAAAGCGCGCGAATCCGTCCGCCGGACTCTTGGGGAACCGAAGCGATTTCGCGAAGGGTGAAAAAAGCCGGGCTGTCGAGGTCCATCGCCGCGGTATTCGCGACTACGAGTGACCAATCAGCGCTTTTCAGTTCGATGAGAAGCGCTTTCGCGTCAGGTACCACCCGCACACGCCAGCCTTCCGAGTCCAAGACCTGCTTCACGGCGCTGGCGCCGTTGGGGTCATTGTCGAGCACCAGGATCCCCACCTGACGGGGAGCGACCGTAGGACTAGTACCCATAAAGATATAGTGTACGGGCCGGTTGGCGTTGCGGTTGGGGTAGTCAAATCCGTGAGGCTTATGGAGCAACTGACCGGCTGGACAGGTGCTACTGAAATGGCCTGATGTCTTCAGAGCCTACAGGCCGACTACGAGCGAAGTCCCCGCAACGTACTTTTGGAGACCGATGGCATCCCAAAAAACGCGGTAGCTAGCTTTGCGCCTCGAGGAATCGGTGCCGGTGAAAAAGACTTCGAAGCCGTCCCGGGACCACTCGCCGTCCGCTGCGGAAAGGTTGGGGATGGTCAGAACGGCACGCCGCCTTGAACGAAATTCGTAAAAAAACAAACCTCCTGCTTGCCCATTCTCCACCGCCGGAACCCCAGCTGGCGGACGAGCAAAAGACGCGGACACGAGCACAAGGTCAGGATTTGTAGGGTGCAGGCGCACCACGAGCTTGGTGCCGGCAACAAAATCAGTTCCGCACAAGTCCGAGATGGACAGTGTTTGCGTCGCCCTTCCATCCTCGCCGATCCACGCTAGTGCAGCTGGACTGGCTGTGAGCGCCAGGAAGGTATGGGGATCGCTCCAGCCTTGAATGTTTTCGAATGAATCTGCGCTGACGACGGCTGCTTTGGCCGGGTCATTTGCAGGGAAAGCCCAGAGCTGCCATTTCCCACCCTGATGATTGAGATAGGCCACGCGAGAGTCATCCGGAGACCAGACTGGATTTCGAACGTCGCCGCGAAGGAGCTCCTTCACCCTGTTCGAATCGTAATCGTATTCATTGATGACGCGGAGCGCGCCTTCTTCTCGCGTGAAGAGCAGTTTCTTCCCGTCATGAGAAGGCGACAAATCCGACCCAGATGCTCCTGGAATGGTTCGAACGATGGACCCGCGCTTAAATGCGAGCTGTTCGCTGGCATTCAGGTAGGCGACGACAATAGGCGACTGGAACTTGGTGACGCTGGAAACAGGGACGGGCGGCTTCTTCTTCGCA
>QHYL01000101.1 GCA_003224105.1 Acidobacteriota bacterium
CCGGCGGCGGTGGTGGATGCCACACTGCATGATCTGGTTGGCAAGCTTGAAAAAGACGACGTGGTGATTGATGGCGGAAATTCCTATTACATCGACGATATACGCCGCGCGAAAGAGCTTTCCGCGAAGGGAATTCATTACTGTGACGTGGGCACGAGCGGCGGCGTCTGGGGACTGGAGCGCGGCTATTGCCAGATGATTGGAGGGGAAACTGCGGTGGTGAAACGCCTCGATCCCATTTTCAAAACGCTGGCGCCGGGCCGCGGAGATGTTGCGCGCACCCCGGGCCGCGAAAAAGTTGGCGGCACGGCGGAGGAAGGCTACCTGCATTGCGGGCCTTCGGGCGCAGGGCATTTTGTGAAAATGGTGCACAACGGGATCGAATATGGCTTGATGGCGGCATACGCCGAGGGCTTGAACATTTTGAAGCACGCGAACGCCGGCAAATCCCATCGCGAAACCGATGCGGAAACCACGCCGCTACGCAATCCAGAGCACTATCAATACGATTTCAACCTTGCGGACGTCACGGAAGTCTGGCGGCGCGGGAGTGTTGTCGCTTCGTGGCTGCTGGACCTCACGGCAATTTCTTTGTTGGAGCAGCCTACGCTCGAGCGCTTCTCCGGGCGCGTATCGGATTCCGGCGAAGGGCGTTGGACGCTGCTCGCGGCGATTGAGTCCGCGGCGCCTGCGCCCGTTCTTAGCGCTTCGCTGTATCAGCGTTTCACGTCGCGCGGCGAGAATGATTTTGCGGCCAAGGTGCTGTCGGCCATGCGTTTTCAGTTTGGCGGGCACATCGAAAAGAAAGCCGGCCACTAATTGCTTCCGGAGCCGTCCGGCAACAACGTACAAGGATTTCAATTGATGAACCACGACCACCCAGACACAAACTCTCTGGCTTCGCCTTGCGTAATGACCATTTGCGGGGCTGCCGGTGACCTGACCAAGCGCAAGCTCATCCCGGCGCTTTGCAATCTGGCCCAGGAAAAACTCCTTCCTGAGCAGTTTGCGATCGTTGGCTTTGCGGTGGACGACTTCACTGCGGAGAGCTTTCGAAAAACGCTCGTGGAGGAGATTCCGAAATACGCCGCGTCACCGATCGATCCGAAGCTCCTGGACTGGATGTGCGAGCGCATCTATTACGTCAAAGGTGATTTTCAGGACCCGGAAGCGTACCAGCGTCTGGAACAGCAGATCGGCGAGGTGGACAGGAAGTACAACGCGATGGGGAACCGCCTTTTTTACCTGGCGGTGGCTCCGCGTTTCTTCTCGACGATCGTCAAAATGCTGGGCCAGTGTTGCTTGTCGAAAGAGGAAAACGGCCGGTGGGCACGCGTTATCGTAGAGAAGCCGTTTGGCCACGACCTTGTCTCCGCCAGGCAGCTCAACCAGGAACTGAAGCAGGTACTCACGGAAAAGCAGATTTATCGCATCGACCATTACCTTGGCAAAGAGACGGTGCAGAACGTCATGGTTTTCCGCTTTTCCAACAACATCATCGAGCCGCTCTGGAACCGCAATTACGTGGACCACGTGCAAATCACGGCGGCAGAAACGGTGGGCGTCGAACATCGCGGTGGATTCTACGAAACTGCGGGCGCTCTCCGCGATATGGTGCCGAATCATCTTTTCCAATTGCTGACCATGACGGCTATGGAGCCGCCAATTTCTTTTGACGCCGACGAAGTTCGCAACAAACAGGCCGAAGTGCTCCATGCGATTCAGCCGTTGACTCCCGAGGAAGTCCTCACCAACATGGTGCGCGGGCAATATGGAAGCGGCGCCATTGATGGCGAACGCGTTGCCAGCTATCGCAGCGAACCTGCGGTTGCCACCGATTCCAATACCGAAACGTTTGTCGCCCTGAAATTGCTGATTGATAACTGGCGCTGGGCGGGCGTGCCCTTTTATTTGCGAACCGGGAAGCGTCTGCCGCGACGTGTAACCGAAATCGTGATTCAATTTCGCCGCACGCCTTTCGTGCTTTTTAGAAATACGAGCGTGCGGAATCTCGAAACCAACCGCCTGGTGATTCACATTCAGCCGGAGGAGGGAATTTCGCTGAGCTTTGGGGCAAAAGTTCCGGGGTCAGTGATGAAACTTGGCCTCGTCAACATGGACTTCGATTACTGCACGTATTTTGGAATGGAGCATAGCACGGGTTACGAACGCCTCTTGCGCGATTGCATGGCGGGGGACGCCACACTCTTCCAGCGCGCGGATATGGTCGAAGCCGGCTGGAGCGTGATTCAGCCGATCCTCGATGTTTGGCACGCCCTGCCGGCGCGCGGCTTCCCGAATTATGCGGCGGGCTCCTGGGGTCCGGAAGAAGCTGACGAGCTGCTGGAAAAGGACGGGCGCGCGTGGCGCCGCATTGGCGAAGAAGAACTCGATAAGCGCGGGCGAATCGCGCCTTCTGCTGCTCGGGAAAAAACCGGGATCGCTACCTGAAGGAAAACGCGAGTGGAGCCGGAAATCCGAATCCTGGCGGATGGCGCGGCCATTGCAAAGCGCGCCGCGCTAGAGTTTGTTCAAGGCGCTGCGCCAGCCGTGCGGGAGCGGGGCGTCTTCCGTGTGGCCCTGGCAGGGGGTTCGACCCCAAAAGCACTCTACGAGTTGCTGGCCCATGATCCGGTGCTGCGCTCGCAAGTTCCTTGGGATAAAATACAGGTGTTTTTCGGCGATGAACGCCACGTCGGTCCCGGCCACGCGGACAGCAATTTCCGCATGGCTACCGAAACGATGCTTTCCAAAGTCCCGCTGAAAGCAAATCAGGTCACGCGTATCAAAGGCGAACACTCGGACGCCGCGCACGCGGCCAGCGAATACGAAGAAGCGATCGCCGCGCATTTTGGGCTGAAGGTTGGCGATCCTCCGCGCTTCGACCTGCTGCTTGCGGGGATGGGGAATGAAGGCCATACGCTTTCACTTTTCCCAGGGACGAAGGCGCTGCACGCCGAAGGGCGCATCGCCGTAAGCAACTGGGTCGGCAAGCTATACACGGACCGCATTACGCTAACAGTGCCTGCAGCGTGCGCCGCCAGGGAGATCCTGTTCCTGGTAACTGGGGCGGATAAGGCGCTGGCGCTGAAGGGTGTTTTGGAAGGCCCATACGAACCGGAGCAGTTGCCCGCGCAATTGCTTCAGCCGAAGAACGGGAAATTACTTTGGCTGGTGGACGCCGCTGCCGGGAGCATGCTATCTAAAGGAATTCGAGAGTAGACAAGGAGTCTCGTCATGGCCACGACCGTAAGCTTGGGAAAAATTGAAACTTATCTAGGTGCGAAGACCGACGCGCTACTCGGGTTCAAGTCGCCGAAAATCGCGAAAGAGCGCTTGAATCTTCCAGGGCCGGATTTCATCGACCGTGTCTATGCGGCTTCGGATCGGAACCTGCGCGTGCTCACGAATCTCCAGCGGATGTTTGGCAACGGAAGGCTGAGTGGCACGGGTTACCTTTCCATCTTGCCTGTGGACCAGGGCATTGAGCACTCCGGCGGCGCAAGCTTTGCGAAGAATCCGGATTACTTCGATGGGGAGAACATTGTCAAGCTGGCTATCGAAGGTGGCTGTAATGCTGTAGCTTCGACTTTTGGGGTGCTGGGGGCCGTGGCACGCAAATACGCGCACAAGATTCCGTTCATTGTGAAGATTAATCACAATGAGTTGCTAACCTACCCCAATCGCTTTGACCAGGTTCTCTTTGGAACGGTGCAGCAAGCTTATGACATGGGAGCCGCGGCAGTCGGCGCGACCATTTACTTTGGTTCCGATCAAAGTACTCGCCAGATTGTTGAGATCTCGCAAGCCTTTGCGCACGCGCATGAACTGGGCATGGCCACTGTGCTGTGGTGCTATCTACGCAATAATGCTTTTAAGAAGGACAAGGACTATCACGTTTCTGCTGACCTCACCGGGCAGGCGAACCATCTTGGCGTGACCATCGAGGCGGACATCAT
>QHYL01000102.1 GCA_003224105.1 Acidobacteriota bacterium
CACTTACGACCCTTATTCTTTCCCCTGCGTCCTCAGCGAGTTCGATCTCTATCTCATGGGCGAGGGCCGCCATTACGACACCTACCAAAAACTTGGCGCGCACCTCATCACCCTGGAAGGCGTTCAAGGCGTCCACTTCGCCGTCTGGGCTCCCAGCGCCCAACGCGTCAGCGTCGTCGGCGACTTCAACCGCTGGGATGGCCGCGTCCACCCGATGCGCGCCCGCGGCTCTTCCGGATTCTGGGAAATCTTCATCCCTGAACTCGCCGAAGGCGCCATCTACAAATTCGAAATTATCGGCCCTGACGCCAACGTTCTTCCGCTCAAAGCCGATCCCTACGCATTCCGCTCCGAGCTCCGTCCCAACACCGGCTCCATCGTCGCCAATCTCGAAAGCTATCGCTGGAACGACGCGGACTGGCTCGCTCAGCGTTCCAGTAAAAACTGGTTCCAATCTCCTGTCTCCATTTACGAAGTTCATCTCGGCTCCTGGCGCCGCGTTCCCGAAGATCACAATCGCTGGCTCACCTATCGCGAACTCGGCGATCAGCTCATTCCTTACGTTAAGGAACTCGGCTACACCCACATCGAGCTGCTTCCCGTCATGGAACATCCTTACGACGGCTCCTGGGGCTATCAAACGCTCGGCTATTTCGCCGCCACCAGCCGTTACGGCTCTCCTCAGGAATTCATGGAGTTCGTCGACCGCTGCCACCAGGCCGGCATCGGCGTCATTCTCGATTGGACTCCCGCGCATTTTCCGCGCGATGCCCACGGCCTCGCCCAATTCGACGGCAGCCATCTCTACGAGCACGCCGACCCGCGCCAGGGCGCGCATCCCGATTGGGGCACGCTGGTCTACAACTACGGCCGCAACGAAGTCCAAAACTATTTGATTTCCAACGCGCTCTTCTGGCTCGACAAGTACCACATCGACGGCCTCCGCGTGGACGCCGTCGCTTCCATGCTCTATCTCGATTACTCGCGCAAGCCCGGAGAATGGATTCCCAATCAATTCGGCGGCCGCGAAAATCTTCACGCCATCGAATTTCTCAAGCGCATGAACGAAGTCGCCCACGGCAAATTCCCCGGCATTCTCACCATTGCGGAAGAATCCACCGCCTGGCCTGCCGTTTCCCGTCCTACCTATCTCGGCGGCCTCGGCTTCAGCTTCAAATGGAACATGGGCTGGATGAACGACACGCTAAAGTATTTTTCGCTCGATCCCGTCCACCGCAAATACGAGCACAACAAAATCACTTTCTCGATGCTCTACGCCTTCACCGAAAACTTTGTCCTTCCCTTCTCTCACGACGAAGTCGTCCACGGTAAAAACTCGCTCCTCCACAAAATGCCCGGCGACCTGTGGCAGCAATTCGCCAATCTGCGCCTGCTGCACGGCTATCATTATGCGCATCCCGGCAAAAAACTCCTATTTATGGGCCAGGAGCTCGCGCAGCGCCACGAATGGAGCGAAGCGCGCAGCCTCGACTGGCATCTTCTGCAGTGGGATTCGCATCGCGGCGTGCAGAATCTTGTCCGCGACCTGAATCACCTCTACTCCTCAGAGCCTGCGCTTCATCAAGTGGAGTTCGACTGGCACGGCTTCGAATGGATTGACGCCAACGACGCCGACAATAGCGTCCTCAGCTTCATGCGCCGCGGCAAGCACGCTGAAGATTTGATCGTCGTCGTGCTCAACGCCACACCCGTCGCCCGTGAAGGCTATCGCCTGGGCGTCCCGCAGGCCGGCTACTATCGCGAAGTTCTCAACACCGACGCCGCTCACTACGGCGGCTCAAACGTGGGCAACGCCGGCGGCCAGCAAGCCTCCGACCAACCCGCGCAGGGCCATTCCCACTCCCTCGTCCTCACCCTTCCGCCCCTCGCCGCCGTCTATTTGAAGTGGCAAACGAATTCTTGAGCAGACTCATCGAACACCAAGCATGACCGACCAGCCGGAAAATCCTTCACAGGTTTCTCAAGCGACGCCTGGTCCGCTGTATCAAGGACCCCTTTGCCCTGGGTCGCCGCGCTAAAGGGATGCTCCGCCTTTCGCCTCGGCCGTTTACCTTTCGACGGAATGCTACTTTGCAATTCGCATCCGCGCGCCCGCTTCAAGGTATCCTGTGAAATCATAGGAACAACGGGATGCCTGGAAATTTTGCCATTCGGTTGCGCTGTCCTCTCTGCGAAGCCGACTCTTGGGTCACCCTCGCGGACCGCCAGGAAACCTACGAGCAAATCCAGAAACAAACCTGGGAATTCAAGTGCCGCGAGCACGGCGCGCAAAACGGCACGCCCAAAGAAGTGATCAGCGTGGCTCCGCTGGACGATCAGCCGCCTTCCACGCAAAAATCCGCCTTTACCTTTGGCAATCCCATCTCCACCGAAAAGACAAAAAAAACTCCTCGCTCCAGCGAGCGCATGTCCCTTCGCGTTCCCGTGGTGGTCTACGGTTTCACCAAGGAGCGCGGCGCCTTTCACGAAGAAACGGAAACGCAAACCGTCAATGCCAGCGGCGCCCTCGTCCTGCTGAAGACCAAGCTGGCCCTCGGCGATTCCGTTTTTCTAATGCAACGCGGCAGCGGCCTCGAGCAGGAAGTCCGCGTCGTTTATCTCGACTCTTACACCGACCGCGAAACCAAAGTCGGGCTGGCCTTCAAACATCCCATCCCCGATTTCTGGCGCCGCTCGCGCAAGCAGCAGCGCCTTCCCAAAATGCTGCGCGTGACTGTCAAAGGAACCGATGCCAGGGGAAATCAGTTTAAGCAGAGCAGCTACACCCTTGACCTCAGCCCGGATGGTGCGCGGCTCGACGGCATTGGCTTCCTCACCACTCCCGGGCAAACCATCGAAGTGCGCCGCCTATGGCGCAAAAAGAAGTTTCGCGTGGTGTGGATCGGCCACGTCGGCACCACGGAAGCCAATCAAGTCGGTATATTCGGCTTGCAAAACGAGAAAGACATCTGGCATGTAAAATTGCCCGAGGGCGAGCCCGACGAAAAGCCTGACGAGTCTGACAAATCCAAGCCCCCGAAAAAGTAACTTCGGGGTTTACCGTTTACCGCTTAGCGCTTACCGTTCACCGTTGGCCGTTTTCAGTTTCGGAATTTTCCATCCTGACAGTTTGTTTGAAAATTCTATTAAAACAAAGTAAATCGTGTCATTCCGAGGAGCGCAGCCTGCCCGCCAGGCAGGCGGAGCGACGAGGAATCTGCTTTTGCTTTGAATTCTCCCGAAAACCAGATGCCTCGCCTCACTCGGGATGAGAATCAATAAGATTCTTCAATAGGCCGATAAGCCGTGATAACCAAAACTGCAAACTCAAAATCCGGCTATCTTCAAACGACAAATATGCATTTACGTGTATACAGATTCGTTTATACAGACTTGATGAGTGTGATGCTCTCTGTAAACGGCAAACTGCGAACGGCAAACGGCAAACGCGCAATCAACCGCTCTTAGCCTCCTGCCGATACCCGCCTCGCCCCGCCGCAATCTTTCGGCTCACCGCGCGAATCACCCACGGCATAAACCGTTCGAGGAACACCAAAGCCTTTCCGTGCCCGGTAATAATCGCCTCGCGCTTTCCTCGTGCAATCGCCCGCAAAATCTGCCGAGCCGCCTTGTCCGTCGGCATAATCAGCCAGGCAGGCATCGACTCTTTCGCGTGCCCGTGAAACGTCCCTTGATTGTCCACGCGCCGGATGTCGCTCGCCACGAACCCCGGGCTAATCAGCGTCACTTTCACTCCGGCGAGCCGCAGCTCCGGCGTAATCGCATTCGCCAGCGCCCGCACCGCG
>QHYL01000234.1 GCA_003224105.1 Acidobacteriota bacterium
ACAAACACGGGCGCACGAAGATACACGGAGAATATGGCTACCACTGCCGCAGGCAAAGCGATCAACACCCCGCTAATCAACGTCGTCGAGATGTCAAAATAAGGGCCGCGAAAGAAAACGCCGGCCAAAGATACCGCCAAAGCAACAAACCAGGCCAATAGTACGCCCAATAAGACGGATTTTGCCGTGACCGGAAAACGCTCTTTGATCAGCGACGAAATGGGACGCTGCAACCACTCGGACGAGCCGAGATCGCCGTGAACGGCACCAGCAAGATACCGCGCATAATAGGAGAACAATCCGGCATTGAGGCGATGCGACTTTCGAATGGCTTCCAAGCTTGCCTGGCTGAAACGAGGATCAAGTTCGCGCTCATCCACTCCATAACCAGGAGAGAACCGAACCAAAGACGCACTCAGCAGGCCGCCGAGAAGACAGACGGCCGCAAGCATAAGCAGACGCCCAACAATTCCTTGGATTCTGGCTCTCATCTTGTTTTGCGCTTATGGCATCTCTCCAGAAATGAGGAACCACCAGGTTCATCAACCGACCTGAACCCGGGAAGCTTCACCGCGCTGCTTGTAGTAGGTCTCTTTGGATTCGTACATCCGGTGGTCCGCTTCAGACAGGAGTTCTTCCGCAGTGGAACCGTCCTTCGGATAAAACGCGCAGCCGATACTCGCCGTGACCACCTTCGCTCCACAGATCATTTGGCCGGCCTCTTCGACCGCAAGTTCCAGCCGGGGCATCAGTTCCCCCGTGCCCTCTTCGGTGAGTTCCGGAAGCACGAAAACAAACTCATCGCCGCCCAAGCGGCCAACCTGATCATACTCGCGGCACGCACTCTTCAAGTTCTTCGCAATTTGCTGCAACAGTTTGTTCCCGACAAGGTGGCCAAAGTTATCGTTCACGTTCTTGAAGCCGTTGAGATCGCTCAACAGCACGGCCAGCGGAACCCCACTGCGGCGTGAGCGCGCAATTTCCTGTTCAAGGTGAACATAGATCCAGCGAGCGTTTGGCAGTTCCGTCAGGAAGTCGGTGCTTGCGGTATCCTGCGCTCTTTCGTATTGCAGTGCGTTCTCAACAGACAATCCAAGCTTTGAACTGGCCGCCAGCAACAGGCGCAAATGGTCTTTCGTGAAGCCCTGCTTTTCGCGCAAATAAAGAGAGAGAACACCGGCGGCGCCGTCGCGGCCGCGCAACGGCACGGAAAGCACCGACTGAAGCACAGGGATTTGTGCGCGATCTCCCAGATATTTCGTCTCTGCCGCGGGGTCTCCGTTGATGATTGGTTTTTCCGTTTGCGCGACCCAGCCGGAAACGCCTTGACCTAGCGGAATCTCTATCGAGCTGAATAAGTCGTAGTCCACACCGTGGACGTACTTTGGGGTCAATTTCCCTTCCTCATAGATATAGAAGACGATCGAGTCGTACGGAATCATTTCCTTCAAACGCACTGCAACGACCGAAAGCGTTTCTCGCAAGCTCAAGGAGTTGCCCAAAGTCTGTGCAAGCTCAAAAAGAAGCTGAGCTTCTTGCCGCGCCGACACGATGGAAGAGAGAAATGATGCTGCGCGGACTTCCGCCTCATCCGGAATCTCGGCAAACCCTGCTGAGGGAGCCACCTGCCGGTCTACTTTTGAAACAAGTTCCAAAGGACTTCCCTCTCGTGCCGAGCGGCTCACGACTTCTTCTAATTCCTTGTATCGCTGCTCAATACAGTCGACCACCCTTGGGTCATAGCTTCGGCCGCTTTCTGCACGCAGGAGCGCCATGGCCTCGTCAGCCGACACCGCGCGCCGATACGGCCGCTCGGAGGTCAACGCGTCAAAGCAGTCGACCACGGAAAGAATCCGCGCACCGATAGGAATCCCTTCGCCAGACAAACCATCAGGATATCCCGTGCCATTCCACTTCTCATGATGTGAACGGACAATGGGCACGACGGGATACGGAAATTGAACGCGGTCGAGGATCTCCGCGCCGACTACGGGGTGAATCTTCAACTTCTCGAATTCTTCAGGAGTGAGCCGCCCAGGTTTCGAAAGAATATGTTCAGGCACGGCCAGTTTGCCGATGTCATGGAGCATCGCCGCAGCCCGGATGGCGTTCAGCTGCGCTTCGTCAACGCGAAGGTCCTTGCCAATTTGCATGGCGTAAGTTTGCACGCGCTTCAAATGGTCGTGGGTGTTGTGGTCTTTGGCTTCAATCGCAAGAGACAGGGCCTCGATCGTGCGCAGGTGCAGATCCGCGATCGCCTCGGTGTGTTTCTTCTCGGCTTCCAGCCGATCCAGATAAGTCCTGTAGGACCTGTAAATCCAATAGACAACTGGCAAAACCAGGATGGCGACTTGCCACCCGAGAGAGCGGTTGATGATGCTCACACTACCCGCAATTAGGGCGCCCAGCAAATAATAAGGAAAGGACCACAGGTAACACTCTTTCCAAACCAATAAGGGATTCCGGCGCTCGGTCATCGCGATAACGCCCGAGACAGACATGGTGTTCATCGCGAAGTAGGTGGTAGAGGCCGCGGTTAAGAGCAATGGCCACCGCAGTCCGAAGTTGTAGGCGAACTGACTGTGAAAGACCAAGTGGGCTAGGGAGATGGACAAAGCGAGATTGGCGAAATTGAACAGGATCTGAATCAAGCGCGGGCGGGGTTTAGCCTGCCAGAGCGACTGCACCAAGCCCCCGAGACATCCCATCAACAGAGTTTCCGGGTAAGAAAGGTCGAGAATCCCAACAAGAATGAAGAGGAAATTCGCCGACATCGTGGCCTGGATGCCGGGCAGCCGTACTTTAAAAAGTGACGCGCCCAGTGCCACTGCAAGAAAACTGGCGAAACGCAGCGAGTTGTCCGTGTGCCAGTGCAGTAATGCGTAGGGCAGAAGAGGAATTCCCACCAACACCTGCGTCGCAATAAAAATGGTCGCGGGCCAACCCAGGAAGCGCCCTTGTTGGGCAGGCAGGCTCCAAACACGTTTCCACCAGTTCAGAACGCTTCTCGCAGATTTATTTCCGGACCTTCGCTCACTGGCCCGTGCGAAGTCAACACTTGGCCGGTCGAGCGGCTCCAGCGCGCCCCCGGGGACACCCTTGTGGTCAACGAAGTCCCTTGGCATCTCTTAACCGGCCTCTAGGCAAGGGACGACAGGACAGCCCCTCGCGAAGCCAGTTTGGCCTTGAATGTAGGAATTTACCTATAGTACTGGGAGCAGAATGTGTCTCAACAGGAACGCAAGCATTTTTAGCCCATCCCGTTGAGCGCCGAATGAGTAGTGATAACCACTCAATCCGGGGTCATTGACAACTAGCCGTTTAGGGAACTCCGTTGTTTGGAGAGTTCGGTGGTCTGGGGTAATTCTGTCATTTGGGGTAATAACCCTCTTTGTGCGATAAGGACTAAGTCGGAACAACCTCGAAGCAACAGGTTCACCGACCCATACTCACTTCCGCCTGGTTCGCTTGGGAGTTATGGCGCGCCCGGTGAGATTCGAACTCACGACCCCATGCTCCGGAGGCATGTACTCTATCCATCTGAGCTACGGGCGCGCAGTCTAAGAAGAAGTGCCTCAAGTGCAGCAAACACTCTCTATTCTATCTCTCCTGATTCCTTCGCGCTAGCCGCTTCCTCCAACTCATTTGGCCTTCGGTTGAGGGGCTGCCCTACCCTATCGCTCGAGAGCGAATTCCCTTTGCCAGCTTTTCAATTTCCTCGGCCTTCTTCACCATGACCACGGAAAGCACCTGTACCGAATCGGTCTTTTCTACTTCCGTTTTCAATTCGCTGGCCAATTGATAAAGCCGCTCGATGTTTTTCTTAATGTCCTTCTGGTTGGCCTCCAGCATCGCTTTGGAGTCGATCTTTGGCTCTTCAGGATCTTCATCCTTGATCGGCGGCTTGACCGGCGGTTTAGTCTGGCTCTCCTGGGCATGGACGGTGTAACCCGTGACAGCAAGAGGCACACCAGAAGCAAGTAACATGGTCAGAAATTTTCGTCTCGATTCCATGATCAAAAAACTCCCTTTGGCCTGTTCAACTCTGTCCACAGTGCACCCCTGTGCTTCTGAAACCTCCTCCAATGTTATACTCCCCCTCTCATAGAAATCATGCCAAGTTCTTTCAATCATTGGGTGGATTTGACTGTCCCGAATGCCCTGCGGCTTCTGGGCATCCTCATCATTGCTTTGGCGCTGAACCGCCTACTCCGTGCCGTGACCAAATTAATCATTAAGCCTGCCACGGGACAGGCGCGCCAATCGCAGCTCCGCGAACAGCAGACGCGCACGCTGGCCGGAATTGTTTATAGCGCGGGGAGCAAGGTAGTCTGGGCTATCGCCATTCTGACAGCGTTGAATGAATTCAGAATCAATATCCTGCCAGCCGTAACGTTTGCCGGCCTTGCCAGCCTGGCCCTGGGATTCGGAGCGCAAACCCTGGTTCGCGACGTGATCACTGGGTTCTACATCGTTTTGGAAGACCAATTTGTAGTGGGGGACACGGTTCAAATTTCGGATTACGTCGGCCGCGTGGAACATCTTACGCTACGGCGAACAGTCCTTAGGGACGCCCGTGGCGCGCTAGTGACCATCGCCAATGGCGAGATTCGCACGGTCAGTAATCTGAGCCGCGACTGGTCGCAGACCTTCGTGGATGTTTCCCTGGCTCCCGAGAGCCCCATCGACAAGACGATGCAGGCCCTGGAGACGGCGGCTGCTGCATTGCGAGGGGATCCCTCATGGTCGCAAGCTCTCGTGGATGGGCCCCGGGTTCTGGGCCTTCAAGACTTCGATCGCACTGCCTCCAAGATTCGCCTGCAGGTCCGGACCGCGCCCACCCGGCAGGACGAAGTAGCTCGGGAGTTGCGGCGGCGCATTCAGACGGAGCTTCTCAAGCAAGGCATAACCGTTTCGAGCGTCCAGCGCATCGAACTTACCGGCGTTTCTCATTCCTCGCAGGAAGCGGCGCAGCCGGATTCTGCAAATTAGCCCAGGAGGACTCGCCATGGCCCAGATTACGTACGACGAAGTGAACCTCATGCTGCGGCTTTACGATTTGCGGCGCGAGGCTCGTTTGCGGCAAGCGCGCGCCTGGTTTACCGACAATTTCCATCCGACATCTCCTGAAGACATGGTCGAAAAATATCCTCAAGGAAGCGAAGAGAACACGTACATCCGCATGGTGATTAGCTACTGGGAAATGGTCGCGAGCATCGTCAATCGCGGCCTCATCAATGATGAGCTCTTTTTTGAGAGCAATGGGGAAATCTGGGTTGTGTGGGACCGCATGCGCACCATAGTTCCCACTTGGCGTTCCGCATTCAAGAATCCTCACCTGTTTCAGAATATTGAAGAAACCTGCAAGCGCCTTGAGGCTTGGCGGGAAAAGCGTGCGCCCGGGTCTACCGTAGCGATGCGCCAGATGCTCGGTCAGTCTAAATCAAAGACCAAGGTTGTTTAGCCGTTGCAGCGCTATCGTCTTCGCCAGACAGGTTCGGTGGCAAGCTCCCGCGCGCCTTCGGTCTGTGCCTTCGGAGCGGCCAGTCTGACGCAATTTCTCCCCGCCGCCTTTGCAGCGTAAAGGGCCGTATCTACCTCGTGAAGCAGCTCCACGACCGACTGATAGCCCCATTCTTGGCTCAGCAATAGTCCAAAACTCATCGAAATTGGTACAGAGCCTGCCGTAGTTTCCACAGGGCGCTCAGCGATGATTTGACGAATCTTTTCGGCTCGTGCCAGACCAAAGGCCGGATCGCAATTGTTCAGCGTAACCAGAAATTCCTCACCGCCAAAGCGACCCACAAAATCGTAGGAGCGTACGGATGAGACCAGCCGCCTTGCGGTTTCTTTAAGCACTTCATCGCCGGCAAGATGGCCATACGTGTCGTTGACGTTTTTGAAATGGTCCAGGTCGCCCAGCAAGATCGCTGTACACTTATTTTCCCGGCGCGCCCGCGTCAGTTCGCGCCCTAGAAGGTCCATGATCACGCCACGATTCCAAAGTGAGGTGAGGGCGTCGTGGGTGGCCTGGAATCGCATTTCTTCTCTTGCTTCGATTAAGCGATCTTCCAGATCCAAAATACGCTTGCCCGTTCGCAGCCGCGCCTTGAGTTCTTCCGGATCAAACGGCTTCGTCAAGTAGTCATCCGCTCCTGATTCCAGCCCCGCCACGACATCCTCCTTTTTCTCCTTGGAAGTCAGCAGGATCATGTAAACGTAAGACTGGTCCTTGCGCTTTCGGACTTCACGGCAAACTCCCGGCCCATCCAGCTCCGGCATAATCCAGTCGAGAAGCGCCAACCTGGGCCCCTCTGGTTTGCACAATTCGGCCGCAGCGAGCTGTCCGTTTGCAACGGCGGTCACCTCATACCCGGCCCGTTGCATGGTCTTTTCGAGTAGCCGCCGCGACATTAACTCGTCATCCGCGATCAGGATTCTCATCCGGACACCTCAGCCATGCAGGCCTCCACCTGTCGCGAGAGTTCCTTCGCGATGGCTTCAAAACGGGATAAGGATTCAAGAAACTTCGAAGTTTCGTTTTTTCGCCCCAATCGCTCTAGCTCCCCGACGGCTGTCGCCGCTTCTACAGCCGCTAGATTGGAAAGCATTCCTTTTAAGGCGTGAGCCTCCATGACAACCTGGGTTGCATTCACGGACTTCACGGCCTCACGCAGCGCCTGATGACGTTGCGGAAATTCTTCCTTGAAAATCGTTAGGAGATCTCTCATGAGTTCCCGGTCATTTTCAGTCCGCTCAAGCAACTCCTCTAGGTCAATGAAGTTCTTTGCCATTTGCCATTCCCTTCCTCTGGCGCACAACTCGATGCTGGAGGATGCCCACTTCAGTTCGGGCCATTATTCAACGCGATTCGAACCAGACGTCCAATCCCCAGTTAAAGGCACGCTCATGCCCACAACGGGACGCTCTCTATCCCTCTATTTGATTGAAAAGACTAGAACTTGTTCTTGATTTGCGGATTTTGGGATGGGCTAAATTTCAACCGTGGAACAAACCGGGAAATCTGGTTCAATCTGAAACGCCTGGAAAGTTGAAGGTCATCGTACTCCGCGGGTGCACTCCGCGCGTGACTGGGATAAAGAACAAGGAGCTTAGAGGGCAGAAGTAACGGAGGTACCCGCTGCGGCAAAGACAGTGGACATTTCGTCTCCCGCAAAAGAGAGGAAGCACTTCACGACAACGGGGTCGAATTGGGTTCCGCTCGACTCGGAAAGGCGACGGATCGCTTCCTCGTAGGGCAACCCCTTCCGGTAGGGACGCGAAGAAACCATCGCGTCAAAAGCGTCAGTGACCGAAACAATTCTCGAGACAATCGGAATCTCCGAGGCCTTCAGACCTGCGGGGTATCCCTTGCCGTCGAAAAACTCGTGGTGGTGCAGAATATCAAGAGCGGCGCGCTCAAACCCTGGAAGCATGCGGAGAACTGCCCAGCCGTATTCGGGGTGTTTCTTCATCAGCGCGTATTCTTCCGCGTCCAGGCGTCCCGGCTTGCGAAGGATCGAGTCCGGTATACCGACCTTGCCAATATCATGCAAAAGCGCTGCGACTTCGAGGTTTTGGAGGGCCGCTTCTTCGAGACCGAGCTCCTGTCCTACTCGCATTCCCCATTCCGCGAGGCGCGTGCTGTGAACGCCGGTGTTGAGATCCTTTAGGTCGAGTAACTGGTTGAAGGCGCAAATCACTGAATTGCGCAACGCAGAAGTCTGCTCTTCAAGCTGCTTGATCCGGAGGGACTCCGGCGCCGAAAGAAGCGAAGAGCCTCCTATCGGCGCCGGAATTTGACCCTTGAACATCAGCTGTTACAAGCAGAGCAACGAACATGAGCCAGAACTGGAAGTTGAGCTTGAGCCGTTCACCCACGCTGAAACGGCTTGATAAACGTTGAGTCGGCCATGATTCAGGTCCGGCGTGAGAACTTGTGCGTTCGCCAGGGCATTGGCTGCCTGGGATTGATTGAGGCTGGACTGCTTTGCGCTAAGCATTAGAGCCACGGTTCCGGCCACAAGTGGCGAACTGAAAGACGTGCCCGATTCGCTGCCATAAGTCCCACCGGGATAGGTGCTAATGATGTTCTCGCCGGGAGCAGCAATCCAGACATCGGCAGAACCATAATTGGAGAAGGAGGAGCGCTTGTCCCAATCTGTCGTCGATGCGATACCAACAACTTGGCCATTCATGGCCGCAGGATACACGCGAGCGCTGGTGCTCTCGTTTCCTGCGGCGGCTACAAGGACCACGCCTGCCCTGCTAGCATAAGAGACCGCGTTTTGCAGGCTGGGCGACGAAGAGCTGAGGTCGAAGCTCATGTTCACGACGTTGGCGTGATTTCGCACGGCGTAGTAAAGAGCAGCAACGATGTTGGACAGGTAGCCGGTCCCATTGGCGGAGAAGGCCTTGAGTGGAAGGAGCTTGGCATTGGGAGCAACGAGGTGCACAAGCCCGGAAGTCATCGTTCCGTGTCCAAAGGCAACATAGGGAGAACCGTCCAGAACGGCCGCCGTGGATTGATCCAGAACGGCGGCAGTCGATTGCTGAACGAAGCCAGCCTGCTGGTTCTGCCCCTGATTGTTATCACTCTGCCCCGCCACGTCGAGCCATTCGGAGGCACCTGGCTGGTTTCGCGTGAAGTCGTACCCTTGGAGAAGAACTGGACGAAGAACGGGGTGGTTGGGGTCGACGCCCGTGTCAATGAGAGCCACAATTCCCGTACCGCTGATCCCGAAACCATTTTGAGCGTCTTGCAGCCGAATGATTTGGGCTGCGGGCTGCGCCGAATACCCATGCCAGACTACCGTGCCATAGTAATTGACCGGCGCGGTGTCCGACAAACCAGAGGCAATGCTGGACAAATGAGGCTGAGGGATCGGCAAGAGCCTATCCTGCTCAATGCTGACGATCCCAAGGAGCGATTCGACCAGGTTCAGCGCGCCATTGACAATCTGGGCGATCAGATTCTGGGAAGAGGTCACCAGGTAGGTCTTGGCGACCTGTCCATCCAAAGATCCCTGAACCTGACAACCGAGGAGATTGCAAAGATTTAAGACGGAGGACAGCCCGCCGTTGGTTTGCACGATGTAGCGATTCTGAGCAGCTGCCGGCCGGGAACTCACCAGCATCAGGACGATCAGGGCTAAGAGTATGGTTGTCCTGCGTTTCATAGGTTCCGACCCTCGAAGGGCCTCCTAGAAGTGAATTCCTCAGCTATCGGTCAGATGATTGCCCCGCTAGGGTCGCGGGAGAATCCGTCCGGCCCAATAGTACGACTGTGCCTTCCCGCCCTCCCCAAATTGGCCATCGCGCTTGGTACTTTAGTACCAAAGGCGCGCTGCGCGGCCAGTTTAAAAGGGTTCAAAATTATTTCTCATCCTGCGGCATGCGACCGAGCGCATCGCGAAGTGAAATAACAATGGGCTCGCCGTGTCCACCGGCAAACGTGATTTGCAGGTCGCCGCTGTTCTTGATTTCACAAGCGAACTCTCCGTTCTTATTGCTCACGGCATGTACAACATGCCCGCGCAGATTGGAGAGCGTCACGTTTATATCCTGGCCTGCGATCCCTGGATTGGTTAGATCCAACAGCTGGCCTGTGACCATTAAATCGTTAGTCCCAGGTTTGGCCTCAATTTGCACATCAATCTGAAATGGATCCGCGCGATAGAGCATCTGTCTCGAATCAGTAGCCGCCGACCGGGCCCCTTCGACAACGGGCTGCAGAAAGCTGTCGAAGAGAATCGAGATCCGGCTCCTGGATTCCTTTCTTTGGCCTTTCAAACCAGCGGCCGCAAACGCCGCCTTAACAACCCTAACCGTGTCTGCGGGCGGCTGGTAATTCCTTTCAGCCACCGCCGACTTCTGCACGCGCTGCCACAGAGAAACTGTTGCCTGGCAGCGTTTGCATCCCTCTTTCAGGTGTTTCTCCATTTCCACTGACTCCCTTGAAGAAACCGCCTGATTCACGAAATCGAGCCACTCCTCCGTAGTAAAGTGCTTCATCTTTTCCCCCCGAAGTCCTTTCCTTCCTTGGCCACTCCCCAGTGGCTGAAAATCGCCTACCAACGCTCGTTCTGTAAGGGTAGGAAAGGGGCCCAAAAAATAGGCGGGTAGCCACCCTAAAATGCAGTCCGGTAGACCTTTAATCAAGTCCTTTGGAATCAGTCAGTTTGCCGACAAGAACAAAGGGCGCCCAGTAAAACGGGTGAGGCTTCTGCTGGCGCAGCTCCCGCATCGCATTTTGCAGCGCTCCCGGCATATCCGCGCTCTGAATGTAGTGCCGGTAGAAATGGCCCATCAGTTGAGCCGTGCTTTCATCGTGAACGTCCCATAGGGACAACAGCAGGGTAGTTGCCCCGGCGCAGAACAGGCCGCGCTGAAGGCCCAGCAATTCGTCGCCGGCAGCCACAAAATTCATGCCCGTAGCGCAGCCGCTCAGAGTCACCAGCCTGGCATTCAGCTTCATCTGGTAGAGATCATACAAATTCAGGTATCCGTCTCCCAGACGAATTCCTGAAAACATGGGGTTGTCCTGACGATACATGCCGTGCGTGGCGATATGGAGCAGTCCGCTCCCAGGTCCCTTTTCGCGAAGCAACGAAGATGTCGCGTGCTCCCCTAAATGAAGGGAAGAACGGGGCAACAAAGAGCTCACGCTGCGCACTTCGTCCAGGATCTGCGGCGCGCGCTCATCCGCAATCCCGAGTACGAGGGAACCGGGGGCTTCGCTTGGGGCTTTTTGCTGGCACAATGAAAAAACCGTTGCGCTTGGCGCATAAGAAACCGTGAAAGCATCGCACAAATATTCATCCCCGTTTTTCAAGGCATGAAAGGGTACAAAATGGAGAGGGCCGTGCGGCACAAAGATGAGATGGTTTCCCCTAAAGAGAATTCGCAGAGGTGCGATTAACTCGCTATAGAGCGATTCCAAATGGCTCTGCGTAGCCCGCAAGAGCGGCGCTTCGAATCGCTGGACATAATTATTGCCCATGCGGAATTTGGAGACTTGAAAACGCAGCAACTGCAGGAGATTTGCCACCCGGGAAAGCATGGTCACCGGCAGAATTCGCGCGCTGTCACGAGATATGACCGCGGCAACCAACTGCCCGCCGGCAATGAAATATTCGACGAGTGTCGCGTTCTGCGGCAAGGTTGTCTGGAGTTTTTTTAGCGAAAAGTCGGCCGGTGCTTCGAGAGTAGCGTTTTCCCGCTCGTGAGCAGGCAGTTCGCGCAAAGTTCGCAGCAACTCTTTTTCATGGGATTGCGCGATTTCCTGCAAATTTTCGAGCTTCTCGCGAGATTTCGCTTCGGGCCGCAATTGTTCCAGTTCAATGCGGTGATAGTACCAATTCAGTTCCTCGCGCAAATCCCGAATCCGCCGGACCAAATCGCTTTGCCCTGTCTCCCCGAGTGGCAGGCTCTGTCCGCTCTGGAAAATCATTTCAATCATGTTGCGTGATTTGGCGGCTTCGATGCAGGCAAATGCTTCTTCCGTGGAGGACTCCTCTTCGCCACCGCTGAGATAGAGAGAAACGAGCGCTTCGTAGACTTGCATCCTGTTCTTGACGAAGGAAATCTTCAGTTCCTCGCCTTGCAGCCGGCTGCGCAAAGCTTCGAGCGCTTTTCGTGCCTCCAGATATGCGGTATGCGCCACCTCTCGTTCGCCGCGCGCCCGAGCAATCTCCCCTTCAAGGAAATGAGCTTGATAAACCAGGACGGGCGTCTGCAGTCCAGAGAGTTTCGCAACTGCGGCCCGGGTCTCTAGGTCAGCCGCCCCGAGATCCTCTACTTGGAGAGCAATTTGCGCGAGCAAAAGGTGCGCCATGACGGCTTTGCCGGAAAGCGCCGATTGATCGAAGAACGCCGCGGCCGAATTGCACAAACGCCGGGCCTCGAAATAACGGCCTTCCTGGAAAAGCAATAATCCTTGGTAAAGATCGATAAGCCAGGGCCAGACAAGATTGTCTTCGCGCACGAAGATTTCGCGGGCTTTCGTAAAACGCTCCAGCGCCTGTATCGTCTTCCCCTGCTGCCCGTAAGCAGTCGCCTCGTTGGCCAGCGTCTTTGCGGCCTCGTAGCCCATCCCGAGCTTTTCGAATCGAAGAAAGCCCTCGTGAGCCATCTCTCGCGCTTCCTCGCTAAGATTCAGCTCGAGGTAGATATCAGACAAATCCAAATGGCAAAGCGCCAGGTGATAAGCGTCGCCGATGGCCTCGCAAGCGCGCCTTGCGGCGTAAAGCGCTTCGATCGCCCGGCTGTATTCGCCGCGGAGGTAATAGAGATAGGCAATGTTGTAGTCTGCCTGAGCGACCAAGAGCGGCATGTTGTGCTGTGCGCAAAAGGAACGAGCTCGCTGGTAAGTTGCCAGGGCGCGCGGAAAGTCGTTCAAGCTGATCAGGCAGACCGCCATGTTGCTGAGCACGACGGCAATACCTTCCACATCTTTGTACGGAATCAGGCCCTGGTAGGCGCGCTCGTAGTGAGCGATGGATTCCTCAAACCGATCCTGGCGGTGGTAGATATTGCCGACATTGATTTCCAATCGCGCGAGGCGCCGCTGGTCATCGAGGCGCGTGAATATTTCTCTGGCACGCTCAGCGGCCCAAAACGCCTGATCGTATTCGCCTAGCAGAATCAATGGCTGGATGGAAGTACTCAGAGTGATCGCAGCTTCCTTCCAATCGCCCAGCGATTCATACAACTGGAAAGCCTGCTGATGATGTTCCGTGGCCGCACGATTGTCGCCCGAGAGATAAAGGGCGTTTCCCTTCGCACGCAAGCTGAGCGCCAGAGCGTCCTTGCGTTTCAGTCGCCCGCCAATCACGATGGCCGCTTCCGCGAGATGCAGGGCCTCTTGCGTGCTTACGCGAACACGTTCGACGACCTGCTCCGCAAGCTTTTCAACGAACTCTTTGCGAATTAAGTCGCGATGCCGCGCGAGAAACTTTCGGCGGTCCGTCTCAGTGGAAAGTTGAGCCAGCTGAGCGATTAATTCGCCCGCTGAACTCTTACTGCCGGTTGCGGGCATCAGGAAAAACCCAAATCCTCGAGTTGCCGCCGCAGCCGCTCGATGCACCGCTGGCGCGTGAATCCAATCGAGCCGACGGCGAGCCCCAGCTCTTTGGCAACTTCCGTGTATGGCCGTGCGGGAACTTCGTAAAAAAGCAGCTCCACCAGGCGGCGGCACTGCGGGGTCAACAAGGCCATCGCTTCGCGCAGGATCTGCTCTTCCTGGGTCTGTTGTACCAAACTCTCGGCGATCGGCGGGACTTCCGGTTCAGGCAGGTCCTCATCCGCATCACGGCTGACGACGCGCTGGCCCTGTCTTTTCCAACGATAACTCTCATGATGGGCTACCTGCATGAGCCATTTCGGGAGTGCCCGGGGCTCCCGGATTTCCGGCAGCCGTACCAAGAGCTCCGTACAAGTCGCTTGAAAAACATCTGCTGCTTCCTGTGGCGGAAGTCCGTATTTCACCGGAATCGAGTAGATCAAGGCCTTGTATTTTTCGATGAGCATAGACCAGGCCTCTTCGCTCCCAGCCAGGCACTCCTTCACGAGAAGCGTGTCATTCCAAACGACACCCTCAGTTCTTCCGGTTTTTGAACTTGCGGGGCT
>QHYL01000103.1 GCA_003224105.1 Acidobacteriota bacterium
CTTGGAGGGCTGCGTTACTGGCGCACTTCAATGTTATCAGACAACCATTTCTCGTCAATCTTTTCAACTATAAGCTCCGCATCCTTAATTCCTATTTTGGGAGTGCGTCTTGGCGCCGCTCTGCCTTACCAGCGGCGCACGCGTAAAACTCCCGCACTAGGCTCGCACTCGGAAAACGCGGATCAAAGCATTCGCCGCAAGCGCGACAAGGTAGAGGAACCCCTCTACCAGAAAACACGTGAGTCAACCTCTGAAAACGGGCCGTTTCATTTCACTCATTAGATTACCCCCACCTATAGCAAGATTCCGAACGAGATTCGCGCAACTGCCTTTGACGCACGTGGGGAAAGCGCGGATTTGACGCTGCTGTGTGCCGACGGTAAAATTTTGCTTCCCACTTGTTGGAAGTAGCTCGCGCTACATCCCGCAGTGTCCCAAAGCCAAAATCAAGCATCAGAGGGTTAGGAGGAAGTATGGCCACCGCAGTTGCCCCTCGCGTCTTCAAAAACTTCATTAATGGCGAATGGGTCGAGTCGCGGTCGGGAAAAGCCTACGAAAATCGCAACCCGGCGAACACCGATGAACTGATTGGAATGTTCGTCTCCTCGAACGAAGAAGACGTTGACCGGGCGGTGGACTCGGCAAAGGAAGCTTACAAAACGTGGCGCCTCGTGCCCGCTCCCAAGCGCGCGGAGATTCTGTTTCGTGCGGCGGAATTGCTAGTGCAACGCAAAGAAGAATTTGCCAAGGACATGACTCGCGAAATGGGCAAGGTCCTCGCCGAAACGCGTGGCGACGTGCAAGAAGCCATTGATATGACGTATTACATGGCCGGCGAAGGCCGCCGGCTGTTTGGGCAGACTACGCCTTCGGAGTTGCCGAACAAATTCGCGATGAGCGTCCGCCAGCCGATTGGAGTGTGCGGCATGATTACGCCGTGGAACTTCCCGATGGCCATTCCATCCTGGAAAATGATGCCTGCCCTGATCAGCGGAAATACCGTCGTGCTGAAGCCCGCCGAGGATACGCCGCTTTCTTCCTATCACCTCGTGCAAGTACTAACCGAAGCGGGCGTGCCTCGCGGCGTCGTGAACTTAGTAAGTGGCGATGGTCCCAGCGCCGGCGCACCGCTTGCGCAGCACAAGAGCGTGCCGGTTGTCAGCTTCACTGGCTCGACTTCCGTAGGCCGGATCATCGCGCAAGCCTGCGCGCCGGATTTCAAGCATTGCAGCCTGGAAATGGGCGGCAAGAACATCATCATCGTGATGGATGACGCAAACCTCGATCTCGCGATTGATGGCGCGGTGTGGGGCGGCTTCGGCACCGCGGGACAGCGTTGCACCGCCGCCAGCCGCGTGGCGGTGCACAGGAGCGTTTACAAAGAGTTCGTCACGCGTTTCGTGGAGCGCTCCAAATCCCTGAAAGTGGGAGACGGGTTGGATCCCTCGACGGAAATGGGCCCATGCATCAACGAGCAGCAACTGAACACGGTGATGAGCTACGTGGACATTGGCAAGAACGAAGGCGCCAAGCTGCTTACAGGAGGGAACCGGCTGGGCGGCGGCGCGTACAGCAAAGGCTGGTTCCACGCGCCAACGGTTTTCGGTGATTGCTCGCCGAGTATGCGGATCGCGCAGGAGGAAATCTTTGGCCCGGTGGTATCGGTTATTCCGATTCACAGCCTGGAGGAAGGCGTCGAAGTGGCCAACGGCGTGCCCTACGGCTTGTCGGCTTCGATTTACACGCGCGACGTGAACCGCGCTTTCCAAGCCACGCGCGACTTGTACACCGGAATCGTCTACGTGAATGCCCCCACGATTGGCGCGGAGACGCACCTGCCATTTGGCGGCACCAAACAGACCGGCAATGGCCACCGCGAAGCCGCCATCGCTGCCATCGATTTCTTCACGGAGTGGAAGACCGTCTACATCGATTACTCGGACAAGCTCCAGCGCGCCCAAATTGACAACAATTAAGTAAGGCCGATTAGGAGCTTGTGGCCGCCGGTGGAACCCAGACGCCACGCCTGCGTTGACCGCGCTTGACACACTTTTTACAATAGAACCAGGGCCTCTAGCACTCGGAGCACAGTGCTGCCATGAAAACCGCGCCGCTACAGGAACGGCGGAACCGCCAAATTCTCGCCGACATCGTTCGCACGTACATTGAGACGGGCGAACCGGTATCTTCGCGCGCAATTTCCAAGAGCTTCGAGGAAACCTTGAGCACCGCTACCATTCGCAACATCATGGCGGATCTCGAAGATAGCGGCTTCCTGTACCAGCCGCACACTTCGGCGGGGCGGGTTCCTACGGCGGCGGCGTACCGTTTTTTTGCCCAGGAGATTGCCTCGCAAGCCACCATCAGCGTCGGCGATCGCGAATGGATTCAGCGGGAAATGGGTGGAGCGAAGACTGCGGTGGAAATTACTGAACGCGCGGGGCACGTGCTTGCAGAAGTGTCGAATGGTCTTGGCATTGTCGTTTCACCGCCGCTCAGCAAAACGGTTCTTGAGCATGCGCGGATGTGGCTGCTCCCCGATGGACGCGTGGTCGTGGTGCTAATTTCGCCAGGCGGCAAAACGCGCGACAAGATTCTCCAGCCCAGCCGGAGCTTCACGCAGCCGGAACTTGACGCCACTGCGGACTTTTTGAACCGCCATTACTCCGGCTGGACGCTGGAAGCCATTCGCACCGACTTGTTGCAAAAACTGGCCGCCGAGCGCGAACGCTACGAGGGAATTGCGCAGAACGCGCTTACGCTGTGCGACCCTGGCGTGCTGGGCGACGAGTCCGCCGCGCAAATGCACGTGGAAGGAACCGCGCAGATGGTCGAGGCCGTGGACTTTGCCGATCAGTCGCAACTTCGCGATCTTCTTGCGGCCATCGAGGAGAAGCATCGGCTCGTGACTCTTCTAAACGCCTGCATCGAAGCGCCCGAGCCGGTTCACGTGCTGATCGGCGTGAAGGAGATTTCGCAGGCCGGCGAAAATCTTGCGCTCATCAGCGCGCCCTACATGCACAACGACCTCGTGCAGGGTTCCCTGGGTGTGCTCGGCCCGACGCGCATGCCTTACGAGCGCGCGATGACCGCTGTGGCTTATGTGGCCCAGCTCTTCAGCGAAGCTCTGAGCAAAATCTGAGATTCCTAGAAACAGGAGAAGTGCCCCCGTGAGTGAGAAGGGAAAAAAAGAAGTGAACGTGAACGTCAACATCAACAAGGGCGTGGACAGCTCCGAACTCGAACAGCCCCAAGATGCCAAAGTGATGGAAGCGGACTCCGCAAAGGAGAATGCTGAGATGGCGAAACTGACGGCCGACCTGGAGGACTTGCGCCAAACGCTCCTCCGGCGGCAAGCCGATTTCGAGAATTACCGCAAGCGCATCGAGAAAGAGCGCTTTGAGGACTCCAAGCGCGCCACCGCTCGCGTCATTGAGGGCCTCATCCCCATCATTGATGGGTTCGAGCAGGCGCTCGCCGCCCACCGCGAAGCCGAATACGAAAACTATCGCAAAGGCTTTGAACTTATTTACAAACAGTTGCTGGACAACGTCACGAAGCTCGGCGCAGAACGCATCGACCCAGTCGGCAAGCCGTTCGATCCGCACTTGCACCAGGCAATGGATCGCACCGAAACGACAGAAGAAAAAGACGGCACCATTCTTCAAGTCTTCCAGCCTGGCTACGTTTTTCACGGACGCGTTTTGCGCCCCGCAATGGTTCGAGGCCGCGCTGAAATGGCATCCCGACCGCAATCCGGAGAACAAAACGGAAGCCGAAGCAAAGTTCCGCGAATGCACGGAAGCCTACAGCGTGCTCAGCGACCCGCAGAAAAAGCAGGTCTATGACACGTACGGTCATGCCGGGCTTTCGAGCGTTGGGGCGGGCCAGGGCTTCGACCAAACCATTTTTCAGGACTTCCACGACATTTTCGGCGATTTCTTCGGCTTCGAAGATTTGTTTGGCGGCGGATCGCGACGAGGCCGTGGACGTGGCCGCGCCCAGCGTGGCGCCGATTTGCGCTACGACATGACGTTGAACTTCGAGGAGGCCGCGGCCGGTGTAGCGACAAAAATCAAACTTCCGCGCCAGGAATTCTGTGAAGCCTGCAACGGCACTGGAGCGAAGAAGGGAACTGGCGTCGTTACCTGCACGGCCTGCGGCGGGCGTGGGCAAGTGGGTTATACGCAAGGATTCTTCACCATCACGCGCACTTGCCCAACTTGCCAGGGCGCGGGCCAAATCGTCAAAGAACGCTGCATGGAATGCCGCGGCCAAGGGCGCATGGAGCGCGAGAAAACCATCGAGCTGCGCATTCCTCCCGGCGTGGATACAGGCACGCGCCTTCGTGTTGCCGGCGAGGGTGAGCCAGGACCAAACGGCGGTCCCAGCGGCGACCTCTATGTGGTGCTCGAAGTCAAAGAGCATCCGTTCTTCGAGCGGCGCGGCGCGGACTTATACTGCACCATCCCCATCAGCATCACGCAAGCCACGCTCGGTACAGAGCTTTCGGTGCCCGGCTTGAACGGGGAAGAGAAGCTCAAGATCCCCGAAGGCACGCAGGGCGGCGCGGTGTTTCGGGTCAAAGGAAAGGGCTTGCCGGATCCGCATGGCGGAGGGCGCGGCGATTTGTACTATCACCTGCGCGTGCTCACGCCCACCAAGCTCACGCGCGAGCAGCGCAAACTCATCGAGCAGCTCGGCGCCACCCTCAAAGTCGAAAACAAGCCCGCCGAGCGCGGCTCCTCGATCTTCGACAAGGTCAAAGACATCTTCGGCTAGGGAATCGAAATTCGAAGAATCGAATTCGAAATTGGTAGCCCTCCGCGTCCATTAGCGGAAGCCTTTGGACAGTTTTTCCGGCTTGACCTTCATCGCTTGTGCGATTGTGCCGATAATCACTGTCTTGGTGCAACCGTAGAATCCGCATCCAGCCCGCACGACATTCTTAGCTCTGCGAACCCCCGCGCCCTTTGCGTCTCTGCGTGAGCTGCTCTGACAAGGAGGCCTGTGGGTCACGGTTGAGGATTGGGTTAGAATTCCTCCGTGCGCAGGCGATTTTTCGTTGAACAATTTGATGGGGACAGCGCGGTCATGGAAGGTGAGGCGGCACATCATCTTGGCCGCGTCCTTCGAGCCGAGCTGGGCCAGGTCTACGAACTGAGTGATGGGAATCGCGTTTGGCTCGCGCGCGTGGAAGAAGTGAAGCGCGACCGTATCGGGTTTTCTCTTGTCGAAGAAGTCTTGGTCGAGCAGCCTTCCTTGCAAACGACGCTGCTTCTCTCCATCGTGAAGTTTGACGCCTTTGAATTTGCCCTGGAGAAAGCCACCGAACTTGGCATGTGCGCCATCGTGCCGCTCGCGGCCGCCCGCAGCGAGAAAGCTTTGCTTACCGCCGCGCCGAAGCGCGCTGAGCGATGGAAAAAGATCCTCCTGGAAGCCGCGCAGCAATCCCGGCGCCTCCGCATTCCCGTGCTGGCCCCGCTCGCAAAGCCCGATGTGGCCTTTTCGGCGCGTTCCGAAAGTCAGAAAATCCTTCTTTCAGAACGCCCTGACGCGCCATCCTTGCGCAACCTCCTGGAGGGAACCAGCGCCAAGTCACCCACAGTTGCAGCGGTCCTCGCGATTGGACCCGAAGGCGGTTGGACCGACGACGAGTTCGGATTCGCCCGCCAACATGGGCTCTGCGAAGCCTCCCTCGGCCGCCTGATTCTTCGCACCGAAACTGCTGTGATCGCTGCGCTGGCCTCCCTGAATTACGCGCTCTCGCGCCAGGAATCGTAGCGCGGGCGCGCGTCCGGCGCGGCTGTCACAAGACACGGTTACTAGCTCGCTCCCCCTTCAAGCAACGCCGCCGAAGCCGCAGGAATCATTGAAGAAGGAAGGGATTTAGCTGGAGGATGAGGCCGAGACGCCGGAAAAGGGGAGCAATCTCCCCCACTCCGAAAGGGCTTACCGCCTAGGACTTGGTGTAAATGCGAAATCGCATCTGGCGCGCGCCGCGACGCCCATGCTATAAATAACCAAGTAC
>QHYL01000104.1 GCA_003224105.1 Acidobacteriota bacterium
TCATCCTGATAGCAGGACCAGGTCAGGTGCAACGGCGCCCCTAGCTGCACCCCGCGCCGGATAATCTCGCTCTTTTTCATCGTAATAACCGGCGTGACCATTTCAATCTGCGTCTCCGGCCGCGTTCCCACGCGTATCAATTCCTGAAACACTTTGTAGTATTCCGGCCGGCAGTCCGGGTAACCCGAGCTGTCTTCCGCCACCGCACCGATGTAAATCGCGCCGGCGCCGATCGCTTCCCCCCAGCTCACCGCCACGGAAAGAAAATGCGCGTTGCGAAATGGCACGTAAGTTACCGGAATCGCGGTGCCATGCGGGCCGGGCGCTCCTAACACGTTTTCCGGCACGGCAATCTTTTCGTCCGTCAGCGCGGACCCGCCAATCGCACGGAAATGGTCAAGCTGCACCACCAGCCGTTCGCGCGCGCCGTAGAAATCCGCGATTTCCTCGAAGGCCCGCCGCTCGCGCCGCTGCGTCCTCTGTCCGTAACCTGCGTGCAGCAGCGCAATGTTCCGCGCGCCATGCCGCTCGCGCGCAATGGCCGTGCTGACGCAGGAGTCCATTCCTCCGCTCAGCAGCACCACCGCTTTTCTCGTGTCACTCATCTTTTTGTTTTTCTCTTTACTTCGTTACGTCCTGGCTCTTTGCCTCGCTTTTTTTAAACGCCCTTCGTCGCCGGGTCCCAAATAAACTTGTGCAATTGCAGCCCCAGCCGTACCGGCAAGCCGTCCGCCAGAATCCATTCCGCCAACTGGCGCGGCTCCAGCCCCGGCCATTTTCTCTCGGGATCTTCAAACACCGGAGAAAACAAGACTTCTCGTACACGTCCTGCCAGTCCGTGCTCTCGCGTGAATTCGCGCGCGAATTCGTAATCCCGGTGCGTCGCGAGCACGAATTTCACTTCATCGCTTTTCGTCAGTTCTTCCAGGTTGCGCATTTCAAACGTGTCCGGCTCGCCCGAATCCGGGCACTTCACATCCACAATCTTGATTACTTCCTTCGGCAGCCGCCCGATGAATCGCTCGCCGCTCGTTTCGATCATCACCGTGTAGCCCGCCGCGAGCAGCTCTTCCGCCAGCGGATAAATCTCCTCTTGCAGCAGCGGCTCCCCGCCCGTCAGCTCCACCAGCGGCACGGCCGGCCGCTCTTTGTAGGGTCCGCCTTCCGAGGCGGATCGCCTCATCGAAACTGGCTGCAGCCCCGCTAGCTCATCCACGCGCGCCATCACTTCTTCGACGCTCATCTTCTTTCCGCCGTGAAACGCGTACGCCGTATCACACCACGTGCAGCGCAGGTTGCACGCCGTCAGCCGCACGAAAATGCAGGGCAGTCCGGCGCGGGTGCCCTCGCCTTGGATGGACTTGAAAATTTCGGTGATGACCATAGCCGAATCGTAACGAGGCGTTCCGCCGCTCTCGAATTTGTTTTACGCCTTTTGTGGTCCTCTTGGCTTTTTAGGCCAGAGCCAATAAGCAGCGGCGACGAAAACCACGCCTCCTAAAATGAATCGCAAATAAACCAGAGAGAGCCCCAGCAAACGGAACACCAGGACGTAGCCCAGAGCCACCAGAATTGCAGGAACGAGAATGATTAGGAACGCGCGATTCATTCGTTATCCGCCATCAACATCTGCCATCAACACATTGCTCATCGCCACCACGTCATCCAGAGGGCGCGCTTTTGCGGCCGAAGGATTTCCGGAAGAGCCCAGCCTTCGACGATTCTCCGTTGTCTCACTGCGCCCCCGGCCGGTACTGCGCCCGGCTTGTGTCCGTTTCCCACAAAACTACGTCGGTGATTTTTGCACCCGGCGGCATGCCCTTCAGTTGCTTCGTAATCTCATCGTAAAAATACTTGGCCAGGTTCTCCGCCGAAGGATTCACGCTCTTGAAAGGCTCCAAATCGTTCATGAATTGATGGTCGAGCCGCCCCATCACTTCGCGAATGATTTGTTTCACTTGCACGAAGTCCACAAGCAGGCCAATCGAGTCGAGTTGCGGCCCTTCCACGGTCACGCGCACCCGGTAATTGTGACCATGCGGATTCTCGCACTTGCCTTTGTAGCCGCGCAGGGCATGCCCGGCGGAAAACGTCTCTTCCACGCTCACTTGAAACATTTCGCTCCAATAGTTGCGCCGCCTGCTCACCGGATTTCCTGGTTCTGACGCTTCAGGCGGGACTTGCCGAGTTCGCCGCTTTTCGCTTGGCGCTGGAATCCAAAAACCGGCCCACGTCCGTCAATTCGTGCGTCACCCGGTAGCGCGGCAGGGACTCTAGAAAAATCTTACCATAGGGCATCCGCTGAATCCGCGTGTCCAGCAGGGCCAGCACGCCGTGATCCGTTTTCGTGCGAATCAGCCGCCCGAAACCCTGTTTCAGCGAAAGCACGGCTTGCGGCACCTGGAATTCCGCAAACGCGTTGCGCCCATCCTCCTGCAAAGCCGCTACGCGCGACGCCACAATCGGGTCGCTCGGAACGGCGAACGGCAGCCGGTCCACAATCACGCACGATAGCTGCTCTCCCGGTACGTCCACGCCCTGCCAGAAACTGGCCGTCGCGAACAGCACCGCCGCTTCCGTGTTCTTGAAGCGCTCCAGCAGCGCCGAACGCGGCGCCGTCCCCTGCAACAGCAGCGGAAAGGAAACGCGCGGCCTCACGCGCTCGAATAGTTCGTTCATTTGCGCATAGCTGGTGAACAGGCAAAACGCCCGCCCCTGGCTGTGTTCCAGCAATTGCACGATTTCATCGGCCGCCTTGGACGCGAATCCCGTATCACGCACGTCCGGCATTTTGCGCGGTAAATACAGCATCGCTTGCTTGGGATAGTCAAATTCCGGCGGCAGCGTGCGCTCTTTTGCATGATCGACGCCGAGCCGCTGCCGGATGTAGTCGAATCGCCCGCCCACGGTGAGCGTCGCCGAAGTGAGAATCACCGTGTCGAACTGCTCGAACAGCTTCTCGCGCAGAATCTGGCTCACGTCGATGGGCGTGGCCGTCAGGAACACGCCCTTGTTCCGCCGTTCGTACCAATACACAAAATTCTTCTCATTGGATTCGAACAGGAAAGATAATTCCTGCCGCAGCTCGAAGCTGCGCCGCGCCATGCGGGTCAGCTCTTCCGGTCGGTTGGTCAGCGCGCTGAGTTCGGTTTCCAGGCTTTTTAGGGACGAGATCAGCGCGTCGTAGGTCTCGCGATTCTGCTCCAGAAACGCGGCGCGCTCGTTCCGGGAAAACGAAAATCGCCCTTCGCGTGGCGGGAACACCTCAAAAAAGCTGCGGCTGCGCTCGCGGATGCGCTGCGTCTTTCGCAGCAGCGACGGCGTGCCCTGATGCAACAGCCGCAGCGTCTGGTCTGTGTCTCGCGCCAATTCCTCGAGCCGGAAATTCGAAATCTGCCGCCCGAAATAATCGCTTGCCACGTCCTCCATTTCATGCGCTTCGTCAAACACCACCGCGGAATACTCCGGCAGGATGCTGCCAAAATCGTCCTGCTTCAGCGCCAGGTCGGCGAAAAACAAATGATGGTTCACGATGATCAAGTCGGCTTCTTTCGCCCTCTGATGCATGCCCGTCACAAAGCAGGGATTGAACGACGGACACTTTTGCCCGGTGCAGGTATCCCGCCGCGCGTCCAAGCGCCCCCACAATTCCGAATCGTCCGGCAGGAAAGTCAGCTCCGCGCGGTCGCCCGTTTCCGTCAGCTTCGCCCAATCCTTGATCTGGCGAAAATAATCCACTTCCTCGATTCCCCTGAGCAGCGCCTGATCTTGCGCCTGGTTCAGTTTCGAAATGCACAAAAAGTTCGACCGCCCCTTCATCACCGCCACTTTCAAGTTGGGGGCAAAGTGTTTCTGCAAAAACGGAATGTCCTTTTGGAAGAGTTGCTCTTGCAGCGATTTTGTCGCGGTAGAAATCACTACACGCCTGCCGCTGCAAATCGCGGGAATCAGGTACGCCAGGGTCTTGCCCGTTCCAGTGCCCGCTTCCACAATAGCGTGATGAT
>QHYL01000105.1 GCA_003224105.1 Acidobacteriota bacterium
CGAACGGGCGATAACTGGGCGAAAGAGGATTCGCTTACTGCTTGCGTCTGCGCCAGGCTTCGTGGCGTTGCCATCAGAAGAGCCGACAGAGAGACCAGTAGGATGTAGCGGACTTTCGAGAAGTGGAGGCGCATAGTCTGCTCACTGCCTTTTTTGGATTTGTTTGTTGAGAGATGCTTCCGGTCCGAGGGCGCCCGCCATTCCAGTCGAGGAACGACATTCCAGAAATGGCTTCACGGGAACTGGGAAACGGCCCGAATGCTCTTCACCACAATTCGCAAAAACGGTACAGGGTTAATTTCGGCTCGCCGCTATCTGCGGTTGAGCACGCCGTTCTGCCGCCCACGCTGACAAAAAACCCCTGCAGACGTTGGGCTACTCACTCCGATGCAAAAAATCTTCAGTTGGCTGCTTTTTTGAAACGATTTTCGCTCTCGATGAGTGTAATCAAGGATTTATTTCTACGGTGTAGACCTGAGGAAAGTCTTGCGGGTACAACAATTTCTATCTGTTTCCATCCGTGCCGCTGTCTCTCAAATCTCTCCGAGACAAGTGCTATACCAAATCGTCTCGCTGTGCAGAATCGCCCCGCTGCGCCCCGTTGTGCAGATTCGTTCTCCTGTGCAGATTCGACCCAAAAGAGAAGCGGCCCCCAAACTTCGGCGCGGCTCCATTTCTTAGATTCTGTTGTGCTATTGAACAGTTATCGTTATGGAAGATGATGTGGACCCTGCATAGGTCGAGTCCCCGCTGTAAACGGCAGTGATGGTGTCGTAATGGGTCCCTCCACCGCCGCCATAATTCTTTCCGCAACCGGTCGCTAAGCCGGCTACGAGTCCTGCCAGCAACAAGAGGTCCACGGTGGCGTAGGCGCGCCGATAGCGTGCAGGCGCCCACTTCAGGTTAAGGAGGAGCAGAATTAAGAGGACAACCCCAATCAGCAGGATCCAGGGAACGCGAAGCTTGGGCATGCGATTCGGCCCGGAAGGCGGGGCGAGAAATGCTAAGGTTGTTGTGAGGGTAGCTTTGCATGTCGGCGAGGATGCGCCTGACACTGCAGCGCACGTTTGGGCGGTCCCAAGGGTGGCGCTGCCATTCATGAATTGCACAGTTCCTGTTGGACTTGTACCTGTGCCGGTACCCACAACAGTGGCGGTCAACGTGACGCTCCCGCCGGAAGAGATGGTCGAAGCAGAACTCGTTACTGTGGTCGAGGTTGTTTGTCCAACGGTCAAAGAGACTGCCGAGGACGTTGAATTGCCGTAATTCGTGTCACCATTGTAAACGGCGGTCAGGGAATGGGCGCCCGACGAAGCAAAAGTTGTGCTCAACGACGCGGTACCGCTTGCACCTGCGTTTGCAGTCGCCCCTGCGGGAGTGACGTTTGCCGTCCCAATGGTCGTACTTCCGTCCTTAAACGTGACCGTCCCTGTGGGGCCCTGGATGCTGTTGCTCTGGGACGCGATGCTGACGGATAAAGTGACGGCCTGGTTTGTGGGCACGGGGTTTGGGCTGGCACCCAGCGACGAAGTCGTTGAAGCGGGCGTTACTGTAACCGTGTCCGTTGCCGGCGCAGTCACAGGGTTGTAGCTTATGTCTCCGTAATAGGTCGCAGAGAGAGTGTGTGTTCCGCCGGTGAGTTGGATAGGCTGATCTTCTCCGCTGCCCTCGGAGTTCACAGGAAAAGTCCCCTGGTCGAGAGGGTTTCCGTTGTCGGTGATGGTTACAGTGCCCGTAGCATCGAAGGCGCAACCCCCCGTCCCACCACCCGCGATGAACGGGAGGCACGTTCCAGTGCTCTTGAGAATATCCATTCGCAGGATGTAGGGCGACCCATACGCGAAACTCGTTGCAAATGGAGTGCTGCTGACGTTTCCCGCCAAATCGAAGGTGACAATGCCATACTGCAGGCGGCTGTTTTCCGGACTCACCGTGATCGGGACGCCGACAGAATCACTCGGCGCAAATGCCACGTCACCGGCATAGTGAGCCGTAACGTTATATGTTCCGCCCGGCAGAATGACACCGGGGATCGTCACGGCGCCGCCTGACAAGGTGCTGCCATTGCTCCCCCCGTTGACCGTTCCCAGAGGTGCGACCACGGAAACGTCGCCCGTGGGCGTTCCAGTTGCGGGAGCTACCACGGCAACAGTGACTTTCGCCGTCACTGCGGTTCCATGCGTGATGGTGCCGGGTGTTAAGCTGTTGTTAATAAGGAGAGTAGAAGTTGTTCCCTTGAAGCTTCCGGCAGCCGTTCCCCAAGCGGTCGCCAGGTTAGCGACGTTCACCGAACCTAATCCTGTTGCCAAATCATAGCTGGGTATGGAGCCCGTTCCAGCATTGGCAGTAAACGCGGGAGTCTTGGTCGTCCCGCTCACCGTTACCTCCATGCCATTCGCTCCAGACGTCGAGCTACAGTGTGGACTTCCCGCCGTGCAAGGGACGGAATTGTTCCCCTTAGTCACATTATAGAAAATGCAAGTTGCGGAAGGAGGAGATATGGCTTGTGTGCTTGAATCGCAGGAATTAGCAGGTGTTGACGCAATCTTATAGAGCACGAAGTTCGCATTGCCTTGCCGCCGGCTTCTCCCAGCGTTAGCTTCTGACTGGCCGATTAATGAAATGATTCCGGCGAATGCAGGAGCAGAAACCGACGTGCCGCCGGCACCAAAAAAGCTGAACGAGCCGCTCGAAGCGCATGACGGACTACTACCTGGTTGCAGAGCATCGGCTTGGCACAACACATAAAAGCTCCTGCTGAGAGGTGTGGGATTAGCTGAATTCCCAGCAAAGCCGCTGCTCGCGAAAAGAGAGACATCTGGAAGATAACGATGATTTGCCGCGTCACTGGATAAGATACCGTTGGGGACTATTCCGCTTTGGAACGCAGGCCTCGGATAAACAGCGCTCGGCCCACCGCTGCCCGCGACGATGTTCAAAAAGTTTGGGTCGGAGGGGCTGGCACAGGTTGTGAGACTTGAGGATGTTGCTGTTGCTGCGCAGGTCTCATTCCACGGGACCTCGTGAATGTATCCCAGTGCAGAGAGTTTGCCCGTTCCGTTTGTATTGCTCCAAAAACCGCCGCTGATTTGTGTGCCAACATCATCAAAGTCCGTTCCGCCCACGGCGATATTGAAAGGCGTTGACGCAATGCCGTTGACGGCGAGGTCGGCCGACGCGGTGGTTTGAGTGTTGAAATCATCGCATCCCGCCGTTCCGTTATCTCCTGCGGACACGGTCACGGTAATCCCCTGTGCCGCCGCCTGCTCCCACAAGGCATTGATGAAGGTAAGGCTGGCGGAGGTGAGCGCAGGCTCGCAGAGGCCGAAACTCAGGCTCATCACATCGTCCGAATTGTTGTCAACGACGTATTCCGCGCCAAGGAGCAGGGGATCTGCCGTGAGGGTTTGCTCTGACAGAATGTAATGAATCGTGGCTTTGGGTGCCACCGCCCCAGACCACTGCGTGTCAAGATCAGCTTCGCCCTCTTCATCGTTGAATCCGGGGTCCGGTCCGTTGCTTACGACCACCGGATCGTTCACGGGGAGGCCAAATAGCGCGCGAAAGTCGTGCGCATCGGTAACGTCAATGTCCGAGAATCCTATGATGGCGATATTTCCGCCCGTGCCGTCAAGGGATGCGGGAATATTATAGATTTTCGCAAAATCCGCTGGTCCGACGGCGAAGTCGCCGCCCCCGGTCGTAAACAGCGGCGTCGCCTCTCCAGATAGGTGCGATCCCGTAAACTGTCCTTTCACGTGCCGCATGGATTTTAGCGGAAAGTTGTGGAGCGAGACGATTCCCGCCACGACCGGCGCGATTGCCGCGGGAATCTGTGGATCGTTCGTGTTTGACTGCCGCT
>QHYL01000235.1 GCA_003224105.1 Acidobacteriota bacterium
GGAATGACAGGAGAAGAGATGAGAAAGCTGAGAATAGCTGCGTGTACGATTGTGGCAGCACTGTTGGTAGCGGGCCTGACCGTGCCATTCGGGGCGGCTCGCGCCGGATCTAAACACCATCTGAACTTCAAGTCAATCGATGTCGCATTGCCCAGTGTTACTTTTACCTCCGCCCTCGGGATCAATGCGCAGGGCGATATCGTTGGCCGGTACGCTGTGGGAAGTGTCGGCCATGGCTATTTGCTGAGTGACGGTACCTACACGACCATCGATGCTCCAGATGGCCTCGGCAGCACCCAGGCACAGGGAATCAACGAGGAAGGGCAGATCGTGGGGTTCTACACGGTTCCTGTTGCGAAAACGGTGGATCCGACGGGCGTTTTTACTCGGAGCTTCCTCCGGGATCGGGACGGCACCTTTTCCTCCATCCAGTTCCCCGGGTCCAACAACACGTTGGCCATAAAGATCAGTCCCGGGGGCAAAGTCGTAGGTTGTTTCCACAATTTGAGTTTCGATACCCCTACGACGATGCACGGCTTTGTGTTGCACGAAGGAAACTACGAGGAGTTCCCCATGCTTGGGAGCATGCACAATGGAATAGCGCGGGACGGACGGCTGATTGTCGGCGTGGTCTTTCCGGACATGGCTACCTTCCATGCCTACGCGGTGCACCGCGGAGTCACCGAAATGATCGATCCACCAGACGCAGTGGTGTCCGATGCTCGTGACGTTAATCCCTCTGGCGAGGTTGTTGGATTTTTCACCGATTCTGCGAATAAGACGCATGGGTTCCTGCTCAGAAAGGGCGAGTTCACTACCATCGACTTTCCAGGAGAAGACGTGGTCTCAACACAGGCACGCGGTATCAATCCTCAGGGCGACATCGGCGGGTTCTATGTATCTAAAGATGCTGCGGGGAAATTGCACACACACGGATTCGTGGCAACCAGAAACAAGGACAACAACGAAGACGACGACGACAAGTAGGCTAACCCAAACCGACCGCGAGCTTTGTTCTTTCATTCGAGCTGGCCATAGGTTTCGGAAAATCTCGGGCTTGGTCGATGTTGCGCGTCAGCTCGGTACCATACGGCTTCGATAGGGCGGCAATCCTTGTGACGCGGAAGAACGCTGCAAGCAGCGCTATTGTGATTGTGGCCTCGCAGTGCCCCAGAAACAGTAGGTCCATGACTTCGGGAATGGCACAAGATACCCAGACTCGATCTGCTCGATTTGAAAACCGCCCTCGGAGATGAGAGATGGAATATGCCGCGTCACATGACAGCCTGCGAAGAGGCAATGAGGAATCGGTTCTGACCATCGCTGCCAGCGCTGAGTTGACGGCTCGGGCGCAAGCCCGTGTTCAAAGAAAATGAACTTGCCGCTGGACCGCAGTACGCGTCGAATACCTCGGATAGCATCCATTACGCCGGGAATCGTGCACAGCGTAAAGGTACTGACGGCGGTATCGACGGAAGCATTTTCTAACGGGATTCGTTCGCCCGGACGATCAAGGAACTCAATATTCAGATTAGTTTGGTGGCGATGTTGTTCCGCGAGACGGACCATGCCACGGTTGGGCTCCAGGGCATACACTTTGCTTACTGTCGTTGGATTGTAGTGAGCGAAATTAACACCTGGTCCCACGCCGACCTCGAGAACTGTGCCCTGAGCCAAAGGAACAATGCGCTGGCGAACTTCTTGAATAGGCTTGGGATCACCAAGGCTGCTTACCAGCCATGGATAGATGTGTTCGTTATAGAACCGCATTGCACAATTTACTTCGCTTCAAGCCGGCAGTAGCAATACAGGAACTGTTGTATCGTGCCGAACGGCGTCTCGTGCAACTCTTTCGAGCTTTCGACCAATCGGAAGCGCGTGCCAAACTCTTCGTGCAGGGCTTCGGCGTCGTAGCGGACGACATCGAGACCGCTGCATTTGGTTGGGCCTTCTGGTCCGAACGTGCTGACGATGACATGGCCGCCGGCCTTAACCGAACGCGCGACTTGCCGAACGTAGGCGGCCCGTTGTTCTGGCGCGGTGAGGAAATGAAAAACAGCGCGGTCATGCCACACATCATAGGCCGCCGGGTGCAATTGGACCCCGGTGATATCTGCAGTCACCCATTGAACTCGACCTGCGACCTGTCCCAACCTCTGCTTGGTGGCGTCGATCGCTACCTGCGAAACATCCAAGACTGTGACGTTTTGAAATCCTCTCGCGAGCAGGTCATCTACAAGTGTGGATTCACCTCCGCCTATATCGATGATAGACGCGGAGGGATCACTGACGGATCGTTCGATTAGGTCGATTGAGGTTTCCAGGTGCGGACGATACCAGCTCACCTGATCCGGCGCCTTGGTGGTATAAACCTTCTCCCAGTGCGTCTTTGTATCCATGATGCAATTGTATAACGCCTTTCAGGTGTTATAGATTTGGGAAATGCGGTCGCTCGGGATTGTTGGCATTCTTCTTATTCTGGTCCAAACAGGAGACCATCCCGCCATTGAGGTTGGCGAAGATCGGTTGCTCAGTGTGGATGGCCCTGAGCGACCTCTCGCTGAATCACATTTGAGTGCGGACCCCAACAATGCGAATCATCTACTCGTCGGCGTGATCCAATTTGATTCTCCCGATGGAAACAATCGCACATGCGTGGCGTGGGCCTCATTTGACAGCGGGCAGCATTGGATTCGGCGCGCTCTTCCTGTCCAGTGCGGCGGTGACCCATGGGGAGTCATACTCCCGGATGGCTCAGCGATCATGGTGGTGCTTGGCTACGTAAAGGGCCGGGAAGATAACGCTTTCTTACTACGGTCGCCCGATGGCGGGCGCACATGGCCTGAGACGCCGCTGGGTCTTGGATCACACCACGATCATCCGATGGTAATCGCGCGAGGCAATCAGGTCTACGTGGCGTCAGGGGGAGGCGTGCACAACAGTTCCAACCAACACCGAGACTCCGTCTCCGTTGCCCACTCGGGGGATGGCGGAAGGACCTTTGGCCCGCCGACTGAGGTCATCGCGAGCAACCTGGGATATCAAGCAGAAGGGCCGGTGGTTCTCAGTGACGGCATGTTTGTGGTTGGGTTTCACGATTACTGCTGCCAACATGGGGACAAATGGCTTCTCCGACCTCGATCATGGCTGATTCGGTCCAGCGATGAAGGGCGAACTTTCTCCGAGCCGCTTCTCGTCTCGGAATCGTGCGAGTCACGTGGCGGATGGCCCTCGATGGCAGTGGATGGGAAGGATCGCCTTTTCTGGCTATGCATCGCCGACAAGTTCAACGGGGTGCTCGTTCAACGTTCCGACGACCGAGGCGAGTCGTGGTCGCAACCCCTGCGCCTGAATCATAGCGAAGCCGCGCATTCCTTCACTCCGAGCATCACTGTCAATAAGGACGGCGTCATCGGTGTGAGCTGGTACGAGATTCATGATAAGAGTTGCTTCGATGTCTATTTCACGGCTTCACTCGATAGCGGGAAAACGTTCCTGCCGGAGGTTAGAGTGTCGAGCGCTACGTCCTGTCCCGACACAGCTCAAAATAAGGGGGTATTTGACAACGGAACCTTCGGGGCTGGCGGTGACTACAGCGGCCTGGCCGCCACGTCGGACGGGATGTTTCATGTCGTCTGGTCTGATGCCCGCTCAGGCATTTACCAACTCCGGACCGCAACAGTCAGTGTGAAACGTTAGGGCCACTAATTAAAAGGCGCTTACCTTCTTCCCCAGACTTCCGCATTGATCATACGCCATAGTTTTCGGTAATCCTTCGATCCGGCCGACCTTGCCTATCAGCTAGCGGATCGTCGCACTTGCCGAGTTCTGAGCATAGCCGCAATCTGGGAGACCAACACAATTCCAAATACGAGGTAAAGACCGGCCCGAAAAGGCGTAATACGCTTCTCAATCTGCTGATAGGCGATGGCGTGCGCGGCAGTTAACGCGGCCGATGCATACGCCCACCGTTGAAGTGATTTCCAGCGTTCGACCCCTAGCTTGCGAAGGGAGACGTCATTGGACAGCGCCAGGAGCAGAGCGAAGACCAGAGTTGCAACAGCGCCCGTGTAATTTCCAAATCCGAAGGCGTCTCGCCGCAAGTGGTGGCGAGTATCAAGGAAATACAGCCACATCCTGCCGCGCAAATGGACGTTGAGGCCGACCGCTGTATGTACCAGTACACAGATTCCCGCCCATATTCCCAAGTCCCGCCGCAGATCAAAGCTAACCGGATTGGGTTTCTGGCACAGCACATTGAGCGGGCCCAACAACAACGCAGCTGCCGTAAGAAATAGCGCAGGGTAGGCTGTCCCAATGCTTAGCTGAGAGATGAGATCGCGCTTAGGAAAGAAATGCATGAAGATGACGGTCAGCGCAACACTCCCGACACCGATGAGAATGTGATGGAACAGACGGCGCCGCAGACGATTATTGAGCATTTGAAAATTGTGTGGCCAATGCAGCCGGGTTGTAAACTGACGATATGAGTGGAACCGCCGTTCTGGAACGTGCCGCTGTCGTGCGCCGTGGGCGCAGGCTCGAACACTTCACCATCACTTGGAACGCCCTAGAAGGTCTAGTGGCTGTCGTGGCAGGAGCAGTGGCAGGCAGCATTTCGCTTGTCGGCTTTGGAATCGATAGCTTCATCGAAGTCACGTCGGGCTCGGTCTTGCTGTGGAGAATGTCCGTTGACGCTGAGGTTCATCAACGTGAACGAAACGAGAAACGCGCGCTTAAAGTTGTCGGTGTCTGTTTTTTGGCTCTGGCGGCGTACATTGCCTACGAATCCGCCGCGGATCTACGGTCTGGGCGAGCTCCAGAACACAGTATGCCCGGAATAATTCTGGCTTGTGTCTCGCTGGTTGTAATGCCTCTACTCTCGCGGGCAAAGCGAAAAGTGGGCCGCGCTCTGGGCAGCTCCGCCATGCATGCGGACGCGAAGCAAACGGAGTTTTGCACTTACTTGTCGGCCATCCTGCTAGTGGGGCTGCTGCTTAATACTTTCTTCGGTCTGTGGTGGGCCGATCCCGTGGCGGCCCTTGTGATGGTCCCCATCATCGCGAAAGAGGGAGTGGGGGGATTGCAGGGTAAAACCTGCGAGGAATGCCGGACGGGATAATTACTTCTGCGGAAGCTCGTCGGCTATCGTTGGGACGTCATGTGTCCGGTGGTCGACGATTTGAAAGAGCAGAAAGGCGTGCACGGAGTCCGTTGTCTCCGGACTGGACGTGACAAGCCGGATCCTCGCGCCGCGATCCGTTTCCGAGAATTCGTAGCGAATCTGTTCCTTGAGCCTCGTCATGGTCGCTGTGCCCGGTGGGTTGGTGTCGTGAATGAGCATCGGCGCCTTGAAATTCCCAGAGGCAAACATTTTGACGATGTGTCCCAAGTGAGTCCGAATTTGATCGATGCTCGTTTTATCTTTCGGGTCGGTGGCCGTGACATCGATTTCTCCTCCGTCGTTGAATAATCGGAAATGATGCGTGGTACCTTCGTGCGAGAAGCCCATGACATGGTCCCCACGCTTGACGACGCCTTCCGAGCGCTTGTCCCGTTCCGGTGATGAATTCTGTTGAGCGCTCGCCATTCCTGGAAGGATGGCCAGCGATAAGAGAAGCGGCAACGTGCGCATGATTTACTGTCCTTTCTTCCTTCGTAGCTTCGGGAGGCCTGAAGCAATCCTGACACGCGGTCTCGGTGGCACAGCCTCCAGCAACCGTGCTACTTGACCTGTTTTGTCTGGCGCAGCCGCTTGTCCCAGGCCTTTGACAGTCGGTTCATTTCGACGCGTTGGGAGACCAGATTCGTGATTTGCTCGTCCACGTCGCGAATCTTGGAATGCATCAAGGCGCGAACGTGACGACAAGATGCTCTGCCGGTGTCTCGCACAGCCAGAATGGTCCTCAACTCAGAGAGGGAAAAACCAATCGTCAAGGCGCGTTGGACCAGTTCCACCCTAAGCTGAGATGTCGGAGGACACTCCCGATAATTTCCGGCCGTGCGCTGCGGCAGAGGCAAAAGTCCAAGACGCTCATAGTGCCGCAACGTATCGGTGCTTACGCCCGTGAGATGCGCTAATTGTCCCGAACGCATGGAATACCCCTCCGCGAGAAGAGTCTAAACGCAGGAACAGATTCCAGGGTCAAGTCGAAAGTGATAGTTATTTCGACGCGGCGACTTCCTGAACGGACAGCGTATTGCCCTTCAGAGTTCCCTTAACCGTGACTCTTTGGCCAGCGAGCTTCGAGAGTTCCGCTTCATGTCCCTCCAAGGTGTAGAGCTTTTTGTCCGCGGCCAGCGCGTACTTCATGCCGTCCTTCACACACATCCGGGTGCATTCGGCGGGCGTCTTGTCCTTGGCCATGTGCGCGGCACCGCACATGGAGTCCGTGACGACTCCGTTAAAGGATTGCTGCTGTGCGAACGCGATAACCGCTCCCGCGAGTGCAAACGTGAGTGCCGCGGCGACATTTGTTCTGCTCTTCATTTTCATTGCTCCTTTTGTCGGTTGTTTTTTTATCGATCAACTCGGCGACTTGAAGGTATTGAGCCGCCGGGTTGTCAATCCGTTCTCGCCTCGTTGCCCTGCAAGGTGAGCGTCCCGCGGCGCAAAGCACGCTCTTTCATCAACGCGAAGAACACTGGCACGAGAATCAGTACGTGAATCGTGGACGTGATCATGCCGCCGACAATCGGCGCCGCGATGGGCTTCATGACGTCGGAGCCGATGCCGCTTTCCCACAAAATAGGAATCAGACTAGCCAGGACGACGCAGACGGTCATGAGCTTTGGCCGGAGGCGCTGCACGGCGCCCTCAATGACGGCTTCCTCGATGTCCTCGTGCTTTAAGGGATGACCGGATTCGAGTCTGCGATTGAGCGCTTCGTGTAGATACACGACCATGACGACGCCTGTCTCGACAGCGATGCCAAAAAGGGCGATGTATCCGACCCACACCGCAACGCTGAAGTTGTAACCCAGAAGCTTTTGGAGGATCAGTCCGCCCGTGAGCGCATAGAGCGTCGGAAAAATGAGGACCGCCGACTCCGCGGCCGAATGGAAGACCATATAAAGGAGCACGAAGATGACGAAGAACACGACCGGCAAGATGACTTGCAGCCGCTCCTTGGCTCGCAACTCGAACTCATACTCTCCCGCCCACTTGTAGGTGTTACCCGCGGGCAGCTGAAGTTTTTGCCTGAGCATGTCGTTGGCGGACTTGACGAAGTCGCCGTAGTTCCTGGAATTCAGGTCGATATACACGTAGCCTGTTAGGGCTCCATCTTCATCACGGATCATGGCGGGCCCGCGTGAAAACGAAATCCGCGCCACTTCCTCGATAGGAATTTGTGCGCCGGAAGGCGTGGCGATCAGGACTCTTCGCAGATCATCTACGTTGTCCCGGAAGTCGCGGTTGTAGCGGACATTCACTGGATAGCGTTCGCGGCCTTCGATGTTCTCGGTGACCATTTCGCCGCCAATTCCCGAGCTGACGGCCTGCTGCACGTCGGCAACCGTCAGGCCGTAGCGTGACGCTTCCTCGCGGTTCACTTCGACGTTGACGTAAAAGCCTTGTGACACGCGTTCCGCGAAAATCGAGCGAACCTCGGGCAGCGAGGAAAGCACCTGCTGGATCTGTGCGCCGGCTTGCTGAATGCTTTCCAGCGTCGGACCCTGGATTTTCATGCCGAGCGGTGTCTTTATTCCGGTGAGTTCCATGTCCAAGCGGTTTTCGACAGGCATAGTCCACGTATTGGAAAGACCGGGAAACTGCAGCTTGGCGTCCATCTCCTGAATCAGTTTTTCGTAGGTCATTCCTGCCCGCCACTTCTCGCGGGGCTTGAGCATGATCGTCGTGTCATACATATCGAGTGGCGCGTTGTCGGTTGCGCTATCCGACCTTCCTATGGTTCCGAACACGGTTTCCACTTCGGGAAATGTGCGAATGATGCGGTCCTGTTCCTGAAGCAGTTGCGAGGCCTGCCGAATGGAGATTCCTGGCAAGGCCGTCGGCATGTACAAGGCCGAGCCTTCGAACAACGGGGGCATGAATTGGCTCCCGATCTTGAGGGCGAGCGGAAGCGTAAGAATCAGGAAAATCAGATTGATGAGCAACGTGGTCTTTCGAAACCGCAGACAAAGGCGGAGCACCGGCAAATAGAGAGCCTGTGTCAGCTGTGAGAGCGGATTCTGGGACTCCGGCCGCAGTTTTCCGCGAATGAAAAGAATCATGAGCACCGGGACAAGGGTGATGGCCAGCAGCGAAGAGAAACCGACCGCCAGCGTCTTGGTCCAGGCGAGCGGCCGGAACATCCGGCCTTCCTGTGCCTCCAGCAAGAAAACCGGGAGAAACGAGACGACGATGATCAGAAGCGAAAAGAAGATGGCGGGCCCGACCTGCTTCGCGGAGCCCAGGAGAATCTTCCGCCGCTCCGACCCTGAAATCGGCACTGAGGCATTAGCTTGGCGCTCCGAGAGCTGTCGGTAGCCGTTTTCGACCATCACGATGGCCGCGTCGACCAGGACGCCGATGGCGAGTGCGAGACCTCCAAGCGACATGATGTTCGAGCTGACATGCAAGTAGTACATCGGGATGAAGGATGCGACCACGGCAATCGGCAACGTCAGAATGGGGATCAAGGCGGAGCGGAAATGAAAAAGAAAGATGACGATGACGACGCTGACGATGATCGCCTCTTCCAATAGGTCGCGCTGGAGCGTTTCAATAGAAGCGCGGATCAACCCGGAACGGTCGTAGCCGGCAGCGACTTCGACTCCGGCAGGCAAGGACGGCTTGATTTCGACAAGCTTCTTCTTCACGCCGTTGATGACGTTCAAAGCGTTCATGCCATCACGCATGACGACGATTCCAGCAACCGTCTCGCCTTCACCTTGCCATTCCGCCCCTCCTTCGCGAATGTCAGGACCAAAGGTGACGGTGCCAAGGTCTCGAAGCCTGACAGGCGTTCCGTTCTTTGCTGCAACGGGCACGGTTTCCAGGTCGCTTAACGAACGCAGATACCCGAGTCCGCGGATCATGTATTCCGCGCCACCCATTTCGAGCACTCTTCCGCCGACTTCATTCGTGCTGGAGCGAACTTTGTCAATGACCGTGGAAAGGGGAATGCCGTAGGCGCGAAGTTTGTTCGGGTCGACATTAACCTGGTACTGCTTGACGAATCCTCCGATGGTCGCGATTTCCGCAACTCCAGGAACAGTTTCAATCTGATAGCGAAGATACCAATCCTGAATGCTGCGTAATTCGGCCAGGCTGTGTTGGTGCGTGCGATCCACGAGAACGTACTCGTACACCCATCCAGCACCGGTCGCGTCCGGTCCAATGACGGGATGGACATTGCCCGGCAGCCCTCCTTCGATCTGCTGCATATATTCAAGGACCCGCGAACGCGCCCAATAAAGATCCGTTCCGTCTTCAAACACTACGAAAACATAGGAATCGCCAAACATTGTTTGCGCACGCACGGCTTTGACGTGCGGTGCGGCGAGGAGCCTCGTTACGATCGGATAGGTGACCTGGTCCTCGATGAGGCTTGGCGGCTGGCCAGTCCATGAGGTATGAATGATGACCTGCACGTCGGAGATATCCGGCAAGGCATCCAAAGGAATGCGGCGCAACGACCAGACTCCTGCGAGCACAAGCAATAGCGTTCCTGTGAAAACCAGAAAGCGATTTTTCGCGCACCAATCAATCCAGCGGGAGATCACGTTTACATCCCTCCCGTCGCGTTCACTTTGAGCTGCTTGCTGGCGATGACCTGGCCGTTCTTATTCGCGACGATGGTGACCTGCCACGTTCCGCCACTATAGAGTTGGCCGGAGCCTTCATACATTCCGTTTCCCTTGTCGGCAAGTGAAACCGGAGTGCGCATCGCGGCCATGCCCATCGCGGGCATGGCAGGCATGAAGAACGTAACGGAGACTTCCGCACCGGAAATCGAAGCGCCGCTCGCATCGCTCAACTTCACTCGAATCGTGTTGCCGCCCTTGCGAGGAGGAGTTGGGTCGGTGGTGAGTTCGACATTGCCCTGTGGCGCGTTCATTACGCCTGCAGACCCGGCGCCAGGCGGAGGTGGCACGAAAGACCCGAGCGCCGCTTGTAATTGACTCTCCGAGTCGATTAAGAAATTCGCGGACGTGACGATCTCTTCGCCTTCCTTCAGGCCCTTGAGCACGATGAAGTCATCGCCGGCACGCGGGCCCAGTTGCACTTCCCTCGGCTCAAGATAACCGTCACTGCGATTTACGAATACGACCTGCCGCGTCCCGGATTGCAAAACACCGCTGGCGGGAATGAGCAATTGCTTTCCCATGGGGACCTTCAGCGTGATGTTGACAAACATCCCGGGCGTGAGTTTCAAGCCGGGATTTGCGAACTCCAGGCGGGCACGCACTGTCCGCGTCGTCATGTCGACTTGCGGGTAGAGGAAGTTCACGCGCCCTTCGAAGACACGGCCCGGATACGCATCCACGGTGAGTGTTGTGCGGTTGCCGACTTTGATTCTTCCCAAATCGCTTTGGAACACTTCGGCAAAAACCCATATGGTCGAGAGACCAGCGACGGTATAAAGGTGCGTTTCCGGCTGAACCGTGAGATTCGGCAAGGCGTTGCGTTCCGTGATGTAGCCCGAAACCGGAGATTCGATTTCCAGCTCCTGCTGCACTTGGCCAGAGGATTCGAGCCGTGCAATTTCGCGTTGCGGCACGCCCCACTGCTTCAGCCGTTCCGCGGCAGCTTCCAGCAGCGAAGCCGCGCTTTCCGTGACGCCGGGAACCGTGCTTCCGATCACGCGCTGCTGATTTTGCTTTGCCACCAGATACTCGCGCTCGGTCGCCACGAGGTCCGGACTGTAGATGGTGAAAAGAGGCTGTCCTTTGCGCAGGAATTGGTACGTTGCATCCGCGAAGACTTTTTGGATGTAACCGGAATACCGGAGTTGCACGTAGGAGAGACGTGTTTCATCGACCGCGACATTCCCGGTCACTCGGATTTCGTCGTCGACGATCTTGCTTTCGACGCGGCCCATTCGAACGCCAATGCTTTGCAGCCGTTCGGGTGAGAGTTGGACCGGCACGAGCGCGGTCTCATGCGGAGCCATTGGCGCGTTCTCCCCTCCATTCGGAGAGTTCTGAGCCATTTCCTTGGCGCTAGCCGCCATAGCGGCTTGCATCTTGGGCTGCCGTCCCGAGCGCCACCACAGCCACCCGAGAACCGCGATGAGCGCGAAGTTGCCCACCAGGGCAATAAGAAAAGCATATCGATAATTTCGCATGGTCTGATTCCTTTCCTAGCGCAGCGCTAGTCCGCTCATTTGTTCCAGCCGAGCGATCGCGGTCTCGTATTCGGCCAGGTTTTGGTAGTAGTCTTCGTCGAGGTGCAGCACGTCCAAAAACGCGGTCAGCACAGCTTGAAAGTCCTGCTTGTTCGACTGATATGCCGCGAGACCCGCTTGAAATTCCGCTCGCGATTGGGGCGAAAGGCCTTCGCGGTGAATCTTGAGCAATTCACCGGTTTGCTGGGCAATGACATATTGCGCGCGCAGTTCCGAAGCGATTTGTTGGGACTGAGCCTCGAATTCGCTGCGGGCACGCAGTTGCTCCGCTTGAGCCTGTGCTAGCTCAGGCCTCTGCTTACGTCCGCGATAAATCGGTACGCGGACGCCAAACGTCAACATGTAGTACGCGCGGAACTGCGTCGGGTCTGTGCGTTGCCACATGTACTGTACGTTGAAGTCGGGGTAGAAATCCTTGCGCGCAAGGTCCACCTGTAAGGATTGCTTTTCAATCACCTTCTGCGCGCCAAGCAACTCCGGGTTTTGTGCTCTTGCGGCAGCAAGCAGCTCATCATAGTTCTGCACGAGAGCTGTCTCTGTGAGATCGGCTGGCTCAATGTCCGGCGAACTCTGCGAGCGGTTGAGAAGTTGCTTCAGTTGGGCTTCGAGCTTCCCAACTTCCAAGTGGTGCATCGCAATCTCTCGAATCAGCTTCGTCTTCTGGAGCTGCGCTTGTAGCACGTCCTGTTGTGTCCCCTTGCCGGAACGGTAGCGAGCGTCGGCGGCCTGCTCCACTTGCTTCAGAAACTCGCCATCGCTTTCGAGGATAGTCAGCGTTTTCGCGAGATACGCCAACTGGAAGTAAACTGCCTTAACCTCCGCCAGGACCGACCGGCGAATGGTCTCGACCAGTTGTTGGGACACATCGGCTTCGCGCGTGGCGATCTCGCCGCGCAGCCGCAGCTTTCCGGGGTAGGGGATATCTTGCGAAAAGCCCAGCCCGACGTACGCGAAGTTGCTGTTCGTGTATCCCGCAAACGGCCTCGGGCTGCCAACGCTGAACTGCTGAACCTGGAACTGTGGATCGGGCAGTGTCGAGACTTGCGTGGGAACTTGCCTGGCTGCTTCCCAGCTCTGCCGCGCGGCCTCGATTTGTGGATTATTCTTCTCTGCCTCTTGCAGCAGGTCCACCAGGGCTGTCACAGCGTGATCGTGCTGAATGGAGGAATCTTGTGCAAAGGTGCTCCTCGCGAGAGTCGACAGGAACAGCAGAGCGCACAGAATTCGTGTCGGCTCGTTACAGAATCCGCGGAGGTACGTGTTTCGTTTCATGAGCAAAGACATTTCCTTCTCCTGAGCGTGCGTATCGACCAAAACCCGATCAGCGTTTCGGGATGCGGGCTCGCAACCGAATGCGCGGGCGAATTAAGGGGCGGTCGGGACGGAAAGAGAGACACCCGTGCGGCAACGCACGGCCGAGAACCGGATCAGATCAGGAGAGAAGAATAAAGGGCGTAAAGTTCCGGAGGGGAATGCTGCGGTGCCGCGAGGTCCGTCAGCGAACCATCGGAAATCGACGCGATCTGCGGCGAGAGCAAAGTGTCTGCTGCAATCATCACCGGCGCGTGCAGAGTTACCTGCGCGGCGGGCAGGGCGCTGAATGACTGTGAGGAAACCATCGTCTTGCAGCAGTCATGATTTTGGTTCCACGGGTCACAAGGCATGGATCCGCAGCACTGCATCCTCTGCTGGTCTTGTGTTGCGGCGGACATGCAGTCCGCGAACTGTAGTAACAGAACCGCGAACACTGCCAGCGCCACGAATATGGTCTTCCGAGCCATCTGTTCAACTCTAGGAGTATTAGACGCACGAGTCAACGAAAGGATACGGTTGTGTATCGAGGGCGAATGGCAGCGCCGTCAAAGCAAAGGCCCGTAGGCTGTGCGTTTGGCACATATTTAAAACTCCCATTCAGGTCGTCTCTGCTAGCTCGGGCAGGCCACTTATCCTTTCTCCCTTAAATGCACAGAATCGGCTCGATACGGCACCACTCCACAGACGAACTAAATAGAATCACGCTAGAATGGACTCGCGCGATAAATGAGACGACCGCCGTGCCCAACACGCTAAAAAAGCGAGGAGTCCCGAGGTACGTGGCAGTCGGAGCCGCTATTGTTTTCACAGTCGTCGTTGCCGTCGCGACTGTGCTCGCGATTCAGGACCGCAAGGAGGAAGCCATCGCGGTAGAGATTACGCGATCGCAATCTGACTTGCGGGAACTCGGCGCGCAGATTACCGCTCTCAAAGACGCTGACCTCACCACTACGAACGACTTTATCGCGGCTTACGCACAGGTGGAGCCGCTCGAAAACGAGTACGATCAGAAGCTGCAGAAGTTCACGGAACTCTATAGAACTGCGAAAGAGAGAGACAGTCACCGGTCCTTGATTGACCT
>QHYL01000236.1 GCA_003224105.1 Acidobacteriota bacterium
CGGGGCCGAGCTTGAAAAGGTTCTGATGCGATTCCGTGTGATTACCGACGACGTGGCCGCGTGCGGCAGTTTCTTTGACGAGATCCGGGCATTCGCGGACGAACCGGCCAATCACAAAAAACGTGGCTTTGGCCTGGTAGCGGTCCAGCAAGTCCAGCAATTGGGGCGTGAAGGCGGGATTGGGGCCGTCATCAAAGGTGATGGCCAGCTTGCGCGGAGAATTGGTGCGGCAAAAGGTTGGGCCAAAAAGTTGCGCGCGGGGGTAGGTCGCGCCGTAGGCGGCGACGCCTCCCGTGGCAAGCACGGCCGCCGGCACGGAAATCAGGAACGGATTCACGCCGCTATTCTCGCATGCAGGGGGCGCGCGATTGTAGGGCGTAGCAAAACGATTTCGGCCACAGTTAGGCCCTCATTTGTTGCGCCGCAAGAGCAAGTAACCTACAACGCTTCCCACCAAAACCGTGGCTCCGAAGAACCAGCGCCATTCAGGAATGCCGATTAGTCCGATGAGCAGGAATCCCGCGACGACCAGCATTTCGATGGGATGGCCCGTCCACACGCCCGCTCCAAACCTGCCGAAGGGAACCACTTGCAGGGGATGGCGGTCTTCATTGGTGCGAGCAACGACCTCTCCCAAGGGGTGGCGTCGAAACGTGGCGTAGGCTTTCACAAGAATTGTTCTCCTTCCGGGCCGAAAAGGGTTCTCGAAACACGCCGCTCCTTTTTGACAACTCTGTTAGACGAAGCGGTTCGGCCTTCGTTTCCTTCCTTGCAAGCCAGAAACTTCAGCTGGCGGTTTCCGGGAGGCCGCGGCGGGCCTTCAGCTCTGCCAGGAGGCGGTCTACTTCGGCGTCGCGGTCGAGGCGGGTGAGGCGCTCGCCCACGTCGTCATTGAGCAGATCGACTTCAGCGGTGGCCACGGCTTCGCTGTGATGGACGCGGTCCTTCAGGCGGTCGAAGGTGGCGCTCTTCGAATTGTCGCCCAAGAGGGTCTGCGCGTGCGCTGCTTTGCCGAGCGACAGGCTGCGGCGGTGCCGCGCCAGCAGCAAATCGCGCTTGGACTTCGCTTCGTCGAGTTTTTGTTCGAGTTTCATGAGCGCTCCTTTAAGGGCTTCGACCTGAGCTTTCTGGTCGTCCACCTGTTCGCGATAGCTTTGTGCGAGCCGCTGGGAGGTATGGAAGCGGTCGAGGGCGGCGCGGGCCAAGTCGTCCTGCAATTTGTCCACGGCAATTTCGGCCTTGCGCATCCAGTCGCGGGCGGTGTCTTCGTTTTCATGAAGTTTTTTGTCGAGCATGTGCTGGTCGGCGATAGAAACCGCCACCTGGGTTTTTACCTGGAGGTATTGGTTCTCCATGTCGAGGATGACCTGTTTGATGAGTTTTTCCGGATCCTCCGCGCGGTCCACCAGGTCGTTGATGTTTGCGCGAATTAAAGTGCTTACTCGTTCCAAGAGTCCCATGATGAATCTCCTTTCGAATGACTTCGTGTTACCAACCACTCGAATGCCGTTGAACAATCTCTTCTCGTTGTCGTCCTGAGCGAAGTGAGGAATCTGCTTTCCTTAAGTCTCAAGAAAAAGCAGATTCCTCGTCGCTACGCTCGCCTGCGGCGAGCTTCGCTCCTCGGAATAACAGGTGTAAAAGGTTCTGCATCACCCATGAGAAGTTCTGCATCACAACTCCTACAGCAGAAAATGCGTGCCAAAGAACTTTGAAATGACAAACAGGGAAACGATTCCGCGAACGACCGGCACGTAGCTCCAAAAGTGGCCCAGAAAAAAACTCAGTGCGGCCACAGGCACGAGCCAGCCCATTGGAAACTTCTTTTTGCCGTTGATGTTCTTGCGATTCATGCCATCCCCCGAAACATCTGGCGTCCGCGGTGGACACTAACGGGTCCACCGGGACGGAAGCTGGAGTTCGTCAAGACTTCTTAGGCGCGGGCAGCGGAGGCTGCAACTGTTCGCCTAAATTGGGCTTCGGCGCTTTGTCGCCGATCTGGCGCACTTTGCCGAGCAGGTCCGACATCTGCATGCCGGAGAGCGCTTCAAAGAGCGCCGGAACCTGCGCGGCAATTTTGGTGATATCGCCGGTCAGTTTGTACGCGCCGGCAGCGTCGCCGTTGCCCGTCGAAACGATGGTTACTTTGTCCACTTTGCTGAGCGGCTCGCTAAGAGCACGCACGACGTCCGGCAAGCCGGTAATCAGTTTGTCGACCACGGCGGCTTGGTTGTATTCCTGGAAGGCTTCGGCCTTGATGTTCATGGCCTTGGCTTCCGCTTCGCCCTTCTTGAAGATGATTTCGGCTTCCGCTTCGCCCTGCGCTCGAATCGAGGAGGCACGGCCTTCGGCTTCGGTGATCAGGCGCTGGCGTTCGGCGTTGGCCAGCGTTTCGATGCGCTGGCGCTCGATTTCCGCCTGCTTGAGGACAGTGGCGATGAGTTCGCGTTCGCGGCGCATGATTTCCGCTTCTTGCACTTTTACCTGGGCTTCGCGCTCCACTTGCTGGACTCGCACGGCTTCCGCGACAACCTGTTGTTGCATGACGTTGGTTTCGATTTCGTACGCCTTGTCCGCGGTGGCTTGCGCTTTCTTGGTCATCTCCAGGTAATTGGCTTTCTTGATGTCCAGGTCGCGTTGCGCTTCGGCTTGCTTGGCAAGCGAGGCGGTTTCCGCGGCCACGCGCTCCTGATCGGCTTGCGCTTTGGCTACGGCCGCTGCTCGCGTGGCCTCCGCCCGTTTGATGGCGATGTCTCGCTCGGCTTCCGCAGTGGCCACTTCCGCGTCGCGCTTGATGCGCGCAACGTCCGGCCGCCCCATGTTGGTGATGTACTCACTCTTGTCGCGCACTTCCTTGATGGTGAAGCTGACCACTTCGAGCCCCATCTTGCTCATGTCGCCCGCGCAGGTGGAGCGCATGCGGTCACCCACCATTTCCGGTTCCTTGACGATTTGCTCGACGGTGAGCTGCCCGATGATTCCCCGGAGATGGCCTTCCATCACCAGGCGAATCAAGCCTTCCCGCTGAGTCGGTTCTTTGCTCAAGAACTGTTCCGCAGCGGTCAGGATGGACTCCTTGTCGGACTTCACCTTGATTTGCGCCACCGCTTCAACCGTAACGGCGACGCCTTGTTTCGTGTAAAGGTTTTGCTGCGGCGCCACGTCGAACGACATCAGTTCGAGGGACAGATCCCGGCATGTCTGCACCATCGGAAAAATAATGGCGCCTCTTCCGCAGTAAACGTGCGTGCCGCCCATGCCGTATCGAATTAACGCTTCGTTAGGACCCACTTTCCGGTACATGCGGGCGATGACGATCATGAGCATCAAGAGCCCGAGGACCAGCGAGCCTGCGATGATCACCACATCCGTTGGCAACCCAAACAACATAACCGCCTCCCTTTTTTCCACTCGTCCGGACTGTTTGAGTCGTACTTCAGCCCGCGAAACTGTTCCCTTCATTTACTTGGCAAACTCTTCCCACCTCTTCACGTAGGCAATTCCTTTTTCATAGCGCTCGATGACCACCTCGGCGCCCTTCTCGATGGGTTTGCCGTCGCCACTGCGCGCACCGGCGCAGCGCCGCGTTCCACCCAGAGCGAAGATGATTTCGCCCGTTCCGTTTTCGCGAATAGGCATGCTGATGGTTCCGAGCGCGCCTTCCACACGCCGGTCCTCGCTGGTCATGGGCGCGTCGTCAACTTGCACCAGTCTGACCATGAACCGGAAGACCACCCAACCAGCGAACAAGCCAGCCGCCATAGAAATCGACAGAGACAACAAAGCCCAAAAATGTGAGTGACGTGTGAGCAAGAAGCCCGTGCCACCGAACCAGGCGAGAAAGGCCATGATCGTGGACGCGTTGAACCAGGAGATGTGCGCTCCGCCCTTAAGGCTTCCGCGCATGGCGCCGTGGCTTCCGCCCCAGTGATGTCCGAGATGAAACGGCAGGTGCCATTTGACCGGTAGATGGATGTGGACGGCCCCGGCGAGAAACGAAAGCACGCTCAGGGAGAAACCCACGAGAAAGCACAGAAGATAAAAATCAGACCAGGTCATAACTCACCTCGAACGCGATATCCCACTTCCTGGCGCAACCCTTCGTTGCGCCTTCGCGAGCTGGAATTCGAGACACGGACCCAATAAAATCCTTTAAGCGGGCGCTAAATTATTTTTGCCCGCAGCGGCTCCCGGCTCATTGACGGGACGCAGTACTTCCGCGAGACGCTCGAACAGCCCCGGCGTCCGGAGAATTTCTGCCAGGAGCAGGAGTGGCGTGCGCGAATCCGGTGTCTCCGCTATGGCGATCAGCGCGCGCTGCAGCTCCGGATCGGCGGTGAACTGGCCGGCACCGGCATAGAGCCAGGAATCCACTTTCGCGTCGATGGCGCGCAACTCCGACTGCAAGCCCGGCGTATAGCCTTCCGGGTCGTCCACCAGGAAGCCCGGGTAGACGCGGAAGAAGCGCGCAAGTAAATCGCGAGTCTTGTGCGTCAGGTGCGGGCGCGCGCCGCTTTCGATCTGCGAGAGATAGGCCTGGCTCAAACCGCGGCCAATTTCGCGCTTCATGGACGCCGCCAATTCCTGCTGGGTGAGGGCGCGTCCCAGGCCGCGGAGCGAACCTTCGACGGATCGGAGGGAACGAAGTTTGTCGCCAAGTTTCATGGTCTGGCTCGTATTATTGCAATATGCAAACTCTATATTGCAATTTGTTATTTGTCAAGCGAAATCGGCTGAGAATTAAGAGCCTTATTTTGAAAGCCTTAGGCGGTGGCCAAGGAGCAGTCGGCCAGTGAATACAGAATTCGAGTAGGTCTTATCCTCGTTCAGAATGTAGTCGGGTGGTGGTTTGGACGCAATTGGGATGGCCGCCTACGCCACCACGATATTGGCGTTATGGCCGGAAGCGGAGGCGATTTTGTTATCGCAGGTGAGCAGAGGAGCGTCGAGCACCTCAGCGAGCGCTATGTACACTGCGTCGTAGGCTGTTAGTGTCGCGCGGAGCTTCCAAACACGTGGAAGGAGGAAATCGTGCGGATACCGATTCAGCGAAAGGTCACCAAGATCCTCGAGCGCTTCTTCACCCCGCTGCTCGCTGATAGTCTTCTCCCGAACATAGCGCCGCAGCACTTGGGCAACTTCGACGTCGAGGAGATGCGGGGCGTGCAAGGACTGTGACACGGAAAAGATACGCTTATCGATCCTAACGCCAGCCCGAGATTGAAGTAGCCACTCGATAGCTGCGGAAGCATCCAGGACAATCACCGCGCATCCCGCTCGAGGCGTACAGCGTCCGCTGCGGACGCCCCGCGCGGGACACGAGAGCGGCGATGCACTCGTTCGCGCAGTTCCGCAATGCTGGGCCGCTCGGCGAAGCCGCGCAGCTCCGCCAACAGGAAGTCCGACAGAGACATTCCGGCCATGGCGGCCCGCGCCTTGAGAGTGCGGTGCAGTCCGTCAGGAACATTGCGAACTTGAATCATCCGAGACATGCGCTCAGCATATATGCATGTGGAGCACATGTCGAGGCCTTCCCGGGTCTAGGAAGCGAGTAGACTGCTTTGGGTAGGCTTTGGTTTTGGGGGTTACTCGGGTTTACGGAGGGATTGCAGGTCGATGCCGAGTTGCTGGCATTTCTTGTAGAGGTGACTGCGTTCCAAGCCCAGGACGCGCGCCACATTGGTCATATGGAAATTGTGGCGGCGGATTTCCGCCAAGAGCACTTCCCTTTCAAACGCCTCGGTCCGCTCGACAAGTGTTCCCGAACGCGTGCCGCCTGACGCGCCGCCGGAAACGGGGGATGGAAGGGCGAGGCGAACATCGGCAGCGCTTACGGCGGGGTCCGTCGCGAGCAGGACGAGGCGTTCGACGACGTTGCGCAATTCGCGGACGTTTCCCGGCCAACTGTATTTTCGCAATTCCGCAATCGCGTCAACGGCAAAGGCTTTTTCTTTCCAGCCGTTTTGCGCCGCCACCTGGCGCGCGAAATGCGCCACAAGCTCGGGAAAATCTTCGGGCCGCTCGCGGAGGGGCGGAAGTGTCAGCGGAAAAACATAGACGCGGTGGAAGAGGTCGCTGCGAAATTCATTGCGCTTAACCAGCTCCTCGAGATTGCGGTGCGTGGCGACGACGACGCGCACGTTCACCTTGATGGGTTTGTCGCCGCCGACGCGCTCGACTTCACCTTCTTCGAGCACGCGCAGCAATTTTGCCTGCATAGCCACGGGCATGTCGCCAATTTCATCGAGGAAAAGCGTTCCGGCTTCGGCTTGTTCGAATTTGCCAAGATGGCGGGAAGCGGCTCCGGTGAAAGAGCCTTTTTCGTGGCCGAAAAGTTCGGACTCGATCAGTTCGGCGGGAATAGCCGCGCAATTCAGCGTGATGAAGAGATGGTCGTGCCGCGGCGACTTTTCATGAATTGCGCGTGCGACGAGTTCCTTTCCCGTGCCTGTCTCGCCCAGAATGCAGACGCGCGTCTCGCTGGCGGCCACGCGCTCGATCTGCGCGAGGAGCTTTTTCATGGCCGTACCTGAGCCGACCAGTTCGTGTTTGCCCAGGCGCTGGCGCAGCTCGCGGTTTTCGTCTTCGAGGCGCGTCAAGCGCAAAGCATTCTCGACGGTCACGAGCAGCTTGTCGGTGGAGAGCGGCTTTTCCAGAAAATCGAGCGCCCCAAGACGAGTGGCTTTCACGGCCATTTCGATGTTGGCCTGGCCGGATATGAGAACTATGGGCGTCTTTACACCGGCTTTTTTCAAATCCTCGAGCAACTCCATGCCGGTCTTGCCGGGCATGACCACATCGGAAAGAATCAGATCGAAATTTTCGTTGCGAAGAAGCTCGATAGCACGGTTTGCGTTATCGCAAACGGTGGCCTCGTGGCCGGCGAGGCGAAACGCGCGCGAAAGCGAGGCCAGAGTGTTCGGATCGTCGTCAACAAGGAGGAGATGAGCTTTGCGGGGCAAAAGTGGGTCCTTTGAGCGCGCTAGTCCGAAGCGGCGGCCATCGTGGAGGTGGAAGATGTGTCTTTCCTGGATTCGGAGGCGGGTTCGCGCGGGACCGCTTTCGGCCCGGCCTGGCGCTGCGGCAGGTCAATGCGGAAGGTGGTGCCGCGGCCTTCTTCGCTGGTCACGGAAATGTTGCCGTGATGGTCGCTGATGACGGACTGAACGATGGCGAGGCCCAAGCCGGTTCCCATTTGCTTGGTGGTGTAATACGGAGTGAACAACCGCTTGCATTCCTCGTGAGTGAGGCCCTTGCCGGTGTCCGTCACTTCGATGCGCACGTGGCCTTCGTGTTCGGATGTGCGCAGCGTCAGCGTTCCGCCGGCGGGCATGGCGTCCATGGCGTTGAGAACTAAATTCTGAAAGGCGCGGTGGAGCATGTCGGGATCGGCGTCAATGTCCGGAAGCGGATCGGTGAGGAACGGCTCCTGCGTGATGGTGGGCTTGCCGACGGCGGTGAATTGCGGCTCGAACAGGCGAACGGCGTTGCGCAGGACTTCGTTGACGTTGACGCGCACGAATTTCGGCGCGGGCATTTTGGAGAAATCACTGAAGCGGCCGACGATGGTGTTCAGATTTGCAAGCTCCGCTTTCAAGGTCGCGGTAGATTCGTTGAAAACTTCGAGGAATTGCTTGGCGTCGAGCCGGCGAGCTTTCTGCAGGTTCTCGATGGTGATTTGCATCGGGAAAAGCGGATTGCGGAGTTCGTGCGCCAGGCGGCGCGCCAGTTCGCGCCAGGCGGCCACGCGCTCAGTTTGCAGCAGGCGCTCTTTTTGCGAAGCGAGGGTTCGCGTCATGTCGTTAAAGGCGATGGCCAACTGGCCGACTTCATCGGTTCCCCGCACATCGATGCGCGTATCCCATCGTCCGGTGGCGACTTCGCGGGCGCCCTCGGCAAGCTCCTCGACGGGTTTGGTGATGCGCGCGGAAATCCAGAAGCTGACGAGCAGACCGACGAAAAGAGCGGCTGCGGCAACCGCGGCCGAGGTTTTCAGGATTTCCTGAGTCAACTGCACGAGTTCTCTGCGGGAACTGCCGACGAAGAAGATGCCCAGGAGCTCGTTATTGCGGCCCGTCAATGGAATGGCGTGAAACGTTTCTGCTTCGGCGGGATCGCGGGTCCATTCGATGGTGCGAACGAGAGGCTGGGGCTGCTTTTGCAATTGCTCGACAAGAGGAGCAAAGCGTTCCGCTTGGCCCGGTTCGATTTTCTCGCCCAGCAGCGAACGGGCGGTGAAAGCGGCATCGAGATTGGTGTAGATGAGCGCGCGCATGCCTGCGGGAAGAACCAGGGAAGCCAGGAAGTTCTGGTCAACCCGCTGCCCGCCGATGATGTACAAACTCCTGTCGGCTACTGTGTCGTTGGTACGAACAACGGTCATAGAAAGAGACACGCCATCGGGCAGTTCTTCTTTCTTCAAGAAGGCGTCGGTGTCGTTCCAGTTCCTGACCGAGGTTACCCAATCGAGCTTTTGGCCGACATGCGCGGGGTTTTGCACCGAAGTGATAAGGATTCCGTCGGAATTCACCATCTCGACGTAGTTCAATCCATGCTCTTGCGCTGCGCCAAAGGCGTCACGGGCGTAGAGAGAAGCGTCCGCATTGGGATGCGAGAGATCAATGGCCATGCGGTCCGTGACACCGGCGTCGGCGATATTCTTGACTTGGTGAGAAAGTTCCGCCCCGCTTTGAACGAACTCTTTCTTGAATTGCGCCACCAACGCTTCGGTGCGTTGCGTGTCCATCGCTTCGAAGGACGAACGCGTGTAATAAGTCACGGCATAGGTCACAACGGAAACCGACGCAAAAATCGTCAGCAGTACGACGAGCAGCAATTTTGTCCGGAAGCTCATGGCTTGGCTTCCATTCTAAATGAAATGGCAAAGAGATGGACGCAAAAGCGAGGAAAAAGCCGTTTTTCAGTAGCGAACAGGTAATCCGAGTGCGATGATACCACGGCTGTTTGGCTGGACAGAATACTGGGGCGCTGAGCGGCGACTCGCGAGCGAAAAGCTGCTGCTGAAGCTCCGCTGCTTGGGAACGGATTCGCATTCCCGAGAGCGTCTTGAGTTTGCAGGAAACTTTTTGGCAGCCGACACGTCCATTTAAGAGGCCGGGTGTCCCAAAGCAAAAACTAATCTTCAGGAGAGTCCCGATGAAGCCCATGTCCCATCGAAGGAATGCCGTGTTGTGGCTGAGTGCGGCTGCAACGCTATGGCTGACGGCGCTGCCTGCGAAAGCGCCGGCGCAGCCCACCGAGGAGGTTCCTGCGGGGCCAACCAAGCTTCTTCGGTACGGCGACATTTCGAAAGACAAAGTGGTTTTTGCCTACGCGGGCGACCTGTGGATTGCTGCGCGCGAAGGCGGAGCGGCGCGGCGGCTGACTTCGCACGTTGGGGACGAGCTATATCCCAAGTTTTCGCCGGATGGAAAATCGATTGCGTTCACCGGCGAATACGACGGCAACCCGGACGTTTACGTGATTTCGGCGGAAGGCGGCGAGCCGAAGCGGCTCACGTCTCATCCTTCGAACGACATCGTCCTCGGATGGACGCCTGACGGAAAGAACATCCTGTTCCGCTCCGACCGCTACAGCGCACCGCCGGGCCGGTTTACAAAGCTATTCCTGGTGTCTCCACAAGGAGGCATGCCCAAGCAGTTGCCAGTTCCGCGGGGCGACCTGACTTCCTTCTCGCCCGACGGAACGAAGATCGCGTATATCGAAACCGCGCAGGAATTCCGCACGTGGAAGCGCTACCACGGCGGCTGGAATCTGCCCATCGCCATCTACGACTTGAAGAACAACACCTATGAAGAGTTGCCCAAGTCCAAGGGCATGGACATGTTCCCCATGTGGCACGGGAACGCCATTTATTTCATCAGCGACCGCGACGGGGTGATGAATCTCTACAACTACGACCTTGGTTCGAAGCAAACGAAGAAGCTCACCGATTACAAGGAATACGACATCAAGTGGCCGAGCCTGGGCCCGGACGCCATTGTCTACGAAAATGGCGGGCTGCTTTACGAATACAACCTGGCAAGCAACAAAGCGCGCGAAATTCCGATCGCAGTGTATGCGGAAGACATTGAGGCGCGCGCGGAGTTCAAGAACGTTGCGCAGAATATCGGCAGCTTTGCGCTTTCGCCTTCGGCGGCGCGGGCGGTGATGGAGGCGCGCGGGAACATTTTCACCGTTCCCGCGGAACATGGCAGCATCCGCACGCTGACCACAGAGCACTCGAGCGTTCATGAATTGAATCCGGCGTGGTCGCCCGACGGGAAATGGATTGCGTATTTGTCGGACAAGACCGGTGAATATGAGGTGTACACGCGGCCGCAGATGGGCGGCGGCGAAACGCGGATCACGAGCGATGGCGGAATTTATCGCTATGGGCCGACCTGGTCACCGGACAGCAAGAAACTCCTGTATTGGGACAAATTGCACCAGCTGTGGTACGTCGGCATTGAAGAAAAGAAGCCGGTTTTGGTGGACAAATCCGAGTACGGAGACATTGGCGACGCCAGTTGGTCGCCTGACAGCTTGTGGCTTACGTATTCGAAGCCGCACCGGCGGGGGGCGAGCGACGTTTTTCTTTATTCGCTCGGCACGAAGAAAATCACGGAAGTTTCCGGAGGTTTCTATAACGATAACAACCCGGTGTTCGATCCCGGCGGGAAATATTTGTTTTTCATTTCGACTCGGTATTTTTATCCGAGTGCCGGGCAACTCGACCAGCGATACAACTACTACACCACCGACGGGATATTCGCGGTCACCCTGAAGGAGGAGGAGGCTTCTCCGTTCAAGCCCGAGAGCGATGAAGAAAAAGCAGCCGACGAAAAGAAGGATGAAAAGAAAGACGAGAAGAAGTCCGCGGAGGCAAAGAGCGGCGATCAAAAGGCGGAAGAGAAAAAAGAGGAGAAAAAGGAAGAGCCGGTCAAGCCGATTCAGATTGACCTCGATGGTATCGGCAATCGAATCGTCCCTGTGCCGATCAAGCCGGGAATCCTGGGAGGCCTGGCCGCGCGCAAAGACAAGCTCTTCTACATGGACGTTCCGCAAGAGGCTCGGCAGTTCGTCCCAGGAGCTCCACGCCCACCAAGGAACGCCCTGCACTTATTTGACATGGCCAAGCGAGAAGACAAGGTTTTGCTCGACGGGATCGACGGCTACGACCTGGACAAGGAAGGCCAGAAGGTCATTTACAAGGCGGGGCCGGTTTACGGCATCGTGGACGCGGCGCCGGGAAAGGTGAAGGCCGGCGATGGCAAGTTGAACCTCAGCGAAATGCAGGTGCGAATCGACCCGCGCGAAGAGTGGCGGCAAGTGTTCCACGAAGCATGGCGCATCGAGCGCGATTTCTACTGGGATCCCGCTATGACTGGCCACGATTGGAAGAGAATCGGCGCGCGCTATGAAGCGCTGCTGCCTTGGCTAGTGGACCGCAGTGATTTGAATTATTTGATTGGCGAAATGATTTCGGAATTGAGCACTTCGCACACGTACGTGGGCGGGGGAGATCAGCCGCAGTGGACACACGTCAACGTGGGGATGCTGGGAGCGGACTTCGAGCCGGATGGCGGTTATTACCGGATCACGAAGATTTATCCCGGTGAGAACTGGAGCGAAGCGACGCGCTCGCCGCTCACAGAGCCCGGGCTGAAAGTGAAGACGGGCGACCATCTGATTGCCGTGAACGGGCAGGAGGCGCACGCCGACCGGGACGTTTACTCCTATTTCCAGGACCTCGCGGGAAAATTGGTCACGCTGAAAATCAATGGCAAGGCAACTCTGCAAGGCGCGTGGGAAATTACCGTGAAGCCCACAAATAGCGAAGCGGGCGTACGTTATCTCGATTGGATTCACGCCAACCGGCGCAAAGTCGAGGAGGCTACGGGCGGGCGCATCGGCTACATGCACGTGCCGGATACGAGCTTTGCCGGCATTATTGCGTTCGACAAGCAGTTCACGGCCCAGCTCGACAAGGACGGCATCATCGTCGACGAACGCGATAACTCGGGCGGCCAGATTCCCGATTTCTATACGGAGAAATTGAAGCGGCAATTGCTGGCGGTGGTCGCTCCGCGCGACACGGCCGATGTTCCCTGGCCGCCCGTGGCCATCTACGGACCCAAGGTGATGATCGTCAATGAGCTGGCGGGCTCCGGCGGCGACGCGTTTCCGTGGTTCTTCCACCGCGAAAAGATTGGGCCGATTGTCGGCACGCGCACGTGGGGCGGATTGGTAGGCATAGGCGGCGGGCAGCCGTTGCGCGACGGAGGATTTGTGACCGCTCCTGGCTTTGCTTTCTTCAGCAGCGATAACGGCGGGGAGTGGATTGTGGAGCAGCATGGCGTGGACCCGGACTACGTCGTAGCGCAGCGGCCGGATTTGGTCGTGAGCGGCCACGATCCGCAACTGGAAAAAGCCATCGACCTGGCCAAAGAAGGCTTGAAAGACTATAAGGGGATTCCGCCGCGACCGAAGTATCCTTCGGTTAAAGAATAAGGGTGGTTAAAGAATACGCGTTCCCCAAAGCACAAAGCGGCAGTTCATCCGAGTCTCCTTTTCTGACCGCCAGCCGGGTGGCGCGGAACGCGGTTGCCGGAAGAAGAACAACTCTGACGAATTGCGAAGCGCGGCGGTGCTTGCTCTTCGGATCATGGTCGTTTCTCCTTTCCCGCATCGCGTTCCGCGCCACCCCCAGGGGTTTTGGCTAGCGGAACTCGTTAGCATTGCGCTTCCCGGCATGAAGAGAAATCGCGTTGCAGATTCTGTTCACCGGGCCTTGTAAGGAGCCCCAGGGCAAAGCCCTGCGTGGCGCCTCTTCACTGCCGGCGCTGCGGCTTGCGTTGCGCCGTTGCTGCAGGTGGCGGGTCGTCCGATCCATCGTCGGAGCCGCTGTTGCTATTTCCGGCGGTGGCGTTCGTAAACGCCGACCGCATCACGTCGGCGGCGAAGAAATTCTTCCCATCCATGGGCACCATCATGATTTGCAGCTTGTCGGAAAGCCTTTCCGCAATGATTTTCTGAATGAGCATGGGGTTTTGTTTTAACACGGCTGCTTCGTACTTCATGCGCTCGGCGTCCGCAGCGGCTGTCACGCGAATGCGATTGGCGTCCGCGTCAGCAAGATTCTTTTGGCGCTCCACTTCGGCCTTGCTGTCAATAATTTTGGCTTGCGCGGCCGCTTCCGCGTTCTCGAGCGTGGCTTCTTTACACTTGGGCTTGCGCTTCGGCTTGCTTGACGTCGCGCGACTTCTGCGCCTCCGCTTCCAGCTCAGCGATTTTCACTTCTTTCTGCTTGATTTCCTGTTCGGTGCCGAGTCGCTCGTTTTCCTGTTCTTTTAGCAAAAGGCCTTCAAGCCCTTTCGCATATTCAGCGGGCAACTGAAGGTCGCGGAGGAGCACTTCGCGAACCAGGATGCCATCGCTGGCGAGCCTCGCGGTGATGGTTTCGGCGGCTTTCGTGCGCAGTTCTTCGCGCTTCGTGGCAAAGACCTCGCGGGTCATATAGTTGGGCGCAAGTTGGCGGTAGATCGTGGAAACAACGGGAGCCACGACCTGCTCGCCCACGGGTTGCGGCAAATTCGTGTGAATGGAATCCAGCCGCTTGGGGTCCAGCCGGTAACGCACAGAGACGGCCAGGCCAATGTTCAAGCCTTCGCGCGCTTGCACGTCCAGAACGTCACCTTTGAGCTTCGGATTCTCGGAGGCCAGAGTCGTGTAGACCTGTTCGCGCGTATCGTAGATGGCGATGGAGTCGACCAGTGGCGTAATCAGGTGCACTCCGGGATACAGCGTACCGGGGCGAGCGCCTGAAATCTGGCTGACGCGGACGCCTGCCGCTCCATCGGGAATCACTACGATCGCTTCGGTGATCAGGATCGCTAGCGCACCAACTGCTGCAAGCTGCAACGCCAGCCGTGCCCGCACCGGACGAAAAGGGCGGTCGGCCAACGGCCCCACCTCCGCAGCCGCCTCTCCGCCCGCGCGCCCGCGTAGCAACCGGCGAAGCTGTGTGGCGAGTAAGACGTCATAGGCAACCAGGGCTCCTGCGCTGCCAAACAAACCAAGTCCTAGAATCATCAAAAGGTATTTCAAAGCCAGCATCGAGTTACTCCCTTCCATTCGATCCCCGGTTCGCTGCGGTGGATAGGACCGCCACTCCGCCGCTCACGTCGGTCCGGGAAACCCTGTTGTACGGTCGGCCAGTTTCCAGCACCGCCGCCGCGTTCAGCGATTCCCGGCGTAGGCACGAACCAATTGTGCGGTTCCGCGGACCAACTCCGCGCGCGAAGGAATCCTCCGGGTGGCCGGGTGCATCAGCGCGAAGGCGACACGGAGAAACATCCAGGAGAGAGCAGCGGCAGCCGCGACGGCAAACATCGTTGCGATGGCGAGTATGGCGAAGTCGCGCATGGTGATCATAGCGTGCCTCCTGTAATGCAAACCTCCGAGTGGCAGTTGGCAGGCCAGTCTCAAATCCATTGAAAATAAAGGCCTTATTGACTGGAAGAAATGCGGGCCTGTGGACTTGCGAACACGGTGTGTCGAGACGGACGCAAAGGCTGCCCGCACACCGTTTTGCCGCTACAGGAATTCGCGCTAGTGTAGATTGAGAGGTTGGCGGACAAATGCAGTGCTTGTAGCGCCGCCTCTACGGAAAAGCGCTGGCCAATGCCCATTCGCACTACCGGCTTTCGAATCGCTAAAATCCTGGGCATTCCCATTTATCTGGACGCCAGTTGGCTGCTGATTTTTGGTTGGATCACCTACCAACTTTCTAAAATCGTCTTACCGCAAATGTATTCCAAGTGGACGCCGGCTCAATACTGGTCCGTAGGCGTTTTGACCAGCCTTCTGTTCTTTGGATCCGTGCTTTTTCACGAACTGGCGCACAGTGTGGTTGCCCTCTATTACAAAATCCCAGTGCACTCCATCACGCTGTTCATTTTTGGCGGGATTGCCCGCATCGGAAAAGAACCTTCCAAACCAATTCAGGAATTCAACATCGCAGTAGCGGGACCAGTTGCCAGTTTTTTCCTTGCCGGCCTATTCGGGGCGATGCTCTTGTTACTCCCTTCGGATCAAAACATAGGCGCGCTGAGTAAAATCCTCGGCGGAAGCAACTTCATCCTCGCGATCTTCAATCTGGCGCCGGGATTTCCTTTAGACGGAGGAAGAATCTTTCGCGCTATCGTCTGGGGAATCACCAAAGATTTTTCCCGCGCCACGCTGATTGCGGGGTCGAGCGGCAGGGTGGTTGCCTATGCGCTGATGGGCATCGGCGGCTACGAGGTTTTTTACAAAAATGATTGGTTTTCGGGACTCTGGCTGGGAGTGATTGGGCTCTACCTGTTGAACGCCGCGCAGCAGAGCATCGCGCAAATGACCATCCGCGATGCCCTGGCGGGGTTGCATGCTTCGGACGTTATGAGCCACGAAGTCCCCACGATTGACGGGCACATCACACTCGAAGAATACGGCGCGGAGGTGCTGCGGACGGGGCGGCGCTGCCATCTGGTTCTCTCGGGCGACCGCCTGGTCGGGATGATGAATGTTCACATGCTGAATGCCGTGCCGCGCCC
>QHYL01000106.1 GCA_003224105.1 Acidobacteriota bacterium
GATCAAGGCGCTGGACCCCGTGCAAGTCAAGGAGGCGCGTATCGGGCCGGGCGGCGGGCTGGAATTGGATCGCGCCTGGGCTCTTTACTCGGCCGACGGCCAGTGGATCAACGGCAAGCGCACCGCCGCCATTCACTTGATTCGTGCCGCCTACGCGCCGGACCTCAGCTCCGTCACGCTTTCCGTTCCTGCCGATCGGCGTGGCACCCCTACAAAAACTTTCGGCTTTCCCGATGGCTCGGGGGACGCCGCGCAATGGTTCAGCGCGTTTTTCGATCAGCTCGTCACTGTGCGCTATTCTCCGGAAGGCTTTCCCGACGACACCGTCGCCAATGGTCCAACGATCATTTCCACGGCTTCGCTCGATGCTGCCGCGTCATGGTTCCCCGGGCTGACGTGCGCCGACATGCGGCTGCGCTTTCGCACCACGCTGGAAGTCGATGGCGTTCAACCGTTTTGGGAAGACCAGCTCTTCGCTTCGGACAAGAAGGATTTCGTGCGCTTTCGCATCGGCGACGTCCACTTCGAGGGGAGCAATCCCTGCGCGCGGTGCCCGGTGCCGCCGCGCAATCCGCACACCGGCGCCGAGTTCCCCGGTTTTCAGAAGCGCTTTACGGAGCAGCGCCGCGCCACGATTCCCTCCGGGTCGCCGCTCGAGCGCTTCGATCATTTCTACCGCATGGCCACCAACACGCGCGTCACGCCCGCGGAGGCCGGTAAGGTCCTCCGCGTTGGCGACCCGCTTCTACTCTAATCAGCGCGTCTCGTGCCAGACCATGTTCCCTAGGAGCCTCGCAGTCTTGTGAAGGATAAGCCAATCTCGAGCAGCCCCAGCGTGACAAACCACACCTGGACCGGCGCCTGAAATCCTATTGGCTTGAGTTCTCCCACCATCCATCCAATCAGCACCAACCCGGCTAGCAGCGAAGCTATTCTGCTGCCGACGCGTGTGACAAAGCAGGATGAAAGCGGCTAAAGGTTAGCCTCCGTTCCTGAAGTATTTTCGTGGCGGGAACATGCTGCGATTTAGCAGCTCTTTGCCGCAGCGGCGGCGGATTTCTTCCGACCAGTTCACCCAGCCATGCTCGCTCAAGCCAAGAAAATGCCGCGCCCTGTCATACGGCGCGAGCCCCAAGTAATAGAGCCGGAACATCACCATGCGCGAAGCCCACTCCGGCCCGTCGAGCGCCGCCTGCCCCGCCAGGGTGAAGTCCGCCATCCATTCGTTTATCCTGGGGCGGATGTCGGGACGCCACAAGTACTTGTCCGAGTCCTTCCAGTTCCGCGACGAAATGCCGCGCTTGGCTTCCAGCACCTCGCGCGCGCTGCGGTAAACCTCCCAACATATGTCAAACGCCAGCTCCGGTTTCACACGCATGGGTCCTCCGACGGTCTGCGGTTCATCTGCTTCGTGTTCAGTTGTCAGTGCTCAGTGGTCGAGAAAACGGGACACAAAACTCTTCTGCATTTCTCCCTCTACGGAAAAATAGGATGCTGATGACCAACGGCTCATTTTCCTCATGCTGCTCCCGAAGTCACTGCCGCGCGATTCCCTCAGTCGCATGCTGGCGTCGTGGGCCAATCCTCCGCACACCTCGCTGCAGCCGGTACTCCCAAACCGTGCCGAAGTCTTCTCCGTGCAAAACTCTGCCCGGCAGTCGCTGCTGCTTTTCCACTTCGTATCCGCCGAACTCCTGCTTGCGCAAGTGCCGCAATTGCGCCGAAATGCTTGCCGGCGGGTAATGCGTAAGCATGGCGAGCTCGTCGAGCGTCAGCCAGGTGTCGCACTGGCTTGCGCTGAGCATGACGTCACACAGCACGTCGCGCTGCCTTCGCCTGCTTGCCTCCGGTAGTGGCCCCAACGCAGTTGGCCAGCCTGCTTGTGCCCGCCGTGGCAAACGGTTCAGCCGCAAGTCTCGTTTGTCCAGCAATTTCCCTGCTTTCCGCATCCTCGCCTCCTCTCCCGCCGACTAACTCTCGGCGGGAAACTCTTCCTCTTCCACCTCCGGCGCGCCCACGTCTTCCACCTCCCCACCATCCCTTATCCACGCCGTGCGGTCGGGATCCTCGTAATCCCCGGCGCACGCGCTACAGGCACGCATTGGCTGAGGGCTTTGCAGAGCCGCTTGGGCCGCGCCGCGTCGCGCCAAACTCGGGGCCGGAAGTTTTGCACAGATTTCCACACCTAGTACCTATTCAGTACCATGGACATTTGTTACTGAAATGTTACCTTGCATAAATCCGTCTCAGGAGGCTGTCGTGCCCAGTCCACGAACCCAGCCGCCGTGGGAGTTCCTTCTCTCGGCGTCGCGCAATTCGCTTCAAAGCTATGAACTTTCGCGTCTTGCCCACGCCGCCAATCTCCGCAAGGAGATTGGCGCTTTGCTCGATCAATGGATGGAGGAAAACGCTTCCGCCATGCTCGCCCGCTGGCTCATCGAGCAGCGCGAACGTCCGCACCGCGCTTCCGAGCACACCACGAGCGGAGATCTGTTCCCGGCAAGCGGGCATTCCGCGCCCAACTGCGTGCCAAGTTCCGGGCCGCATTCCGTGTCCGATAATGTTTTTGCGGATCGCCCCGCGCATTCCGCCGTAATTCGCGGTCCCGCATGAGGTGAACCCTATTTCTTGTGACGTAGTACGCACATGGCCGTTGAATTTGGCGAAGGGCGCCCCGCTCCCGCGCCCTCCGGCAAGTGCGTCCCGGCTCCGGCTCAGGAGCGCACGCACGCTGCTCGACGCGACGCGCCTCTCCCGGGCGTCGAATTCTCGCGTCTCGCGTCCGTCATCTCCCCTCATGCGCTCCTCCTTCGTGGCCTTCCGCTCAGCCCACTTACGTCTTGGCTGCTTTATAGTTATTAGGAGACACAACGGACAGTTGACGGCGCTTGAGGGACGGAATAAACACACGTCCCACCGGGATCGCGCCCAAAAATGTGGCGCTACAAAACGATCAATGAAATGAAGGAAGAATTAGCGTGCTGAGCTTGCGGAAACTGCCGGCGTCCGTCGGACACGCCTCCACGCAGTACCCACAAAAAATGCATCGCGAATAATCAATGTTGTATACGGTTGCGTATCGCTCGCCCGCGGAAATCCTGGTCGCATCCGTATTTTCCGCTGCTTCGATGTAAATGCAATTGGCAGGGCAGGCCGCAGCGCACAAAAAGCATCCCACACACTTCTCGAGCCCGCTCTCGTCGCGATGCAACACGTGAATTCCGCGGTAACGCGGCTGGAAATGCACCGGCTCGTGCGGATAGTTTTCCGTCACCGTTTTCCGGAAAATGTTCCGGAATGTCACGCTAAAGCCCTTCACCAACGCTTCGAACGTCTCGCCCACTTCACGCAGCACGGATGGCATAAGGTGTCAGTCTAACAAAGCCCCATGGACCGGGCAAACGCGTGCTTCCTAACAAGTTTTCGAAACCGGCTGATTCCTTTGCTTTAGCGCTTCGACGATCTGTTTTCCATGGAACCGCCCATTCTCGATGAAAATCTCCCCCGTGTGCCGTCCTCCGATTACCACCCCCGCTAGATAGATCCCCGGCACATTGCTTTCGTGCGTGTTCGGGTCGAACGCGGGCCTCTTGCTCTCTGGATCGAGCTTCACCCCCATGCTCTCTATAAACGAAAAATCCGGGTGATACCCTGTTAGCGCAAACACCTGCTTTGCCGGAATTCGTTTTGTTTGCGCGTGATTCTCCACCAGGACTTCGTCCTCAGTGATTTCCGCAACGCGCGTATTCAGCATCGCTGCAATCTGCCCAGCCTTGATGCGATTTTCAATGTCCGGGCGCACCCAATACTTGATCGTCGAGCCTAATTCTTTTCCGCGATGAACCAGCGTCACGCGCGCTCCATTTCTGTAAAGATCCAAAGCGGCCTCCACCGCAGAGTTTTTTCCTCCAATCACCGCTACATCCTGCTTCCAGAATGGGTGAGGTTCTCTGTAGTAGTGGGATACGTGCGGCAGATCCTCGCCCGGAACGCCAAGCAAGTTCGGCAAATCATAATAGCCCGTCGCCACTGCAATCTTTTTGCCCGCGTATCTCTCCTCGATTCCCTTCCCGGTCTTTGTCACCACCGTGAAGTTCCCATCGTTTCCATCAACATATATCACGCGCTCATACAGCCGCAGATCCAACCCATAATGTTCGGCAGCCTTCCGATAATATTTCAGCGCTTCCGCGCGCGTAGGCTTCTCCGCCGCGCTTACCAGCGGCAAGTCGCCGATTTCCAGCAATTCCGGCGTGGTGAAGAACACCATGTTCACCGGATAGTGGTAAAGCGAATTGCAGATACAGGCTTTGTCAATCACCAGGGGCTGCATGCCCGCGCGCTTCGCTTCGATGGCGGTCGCCAGCCCGGTGGGTCCAGCGCCGATGCAAATAATGTCGTAGGTTTTCATCAGAATTTGAGTTTGCCGCGAGGCGGGAAGAATTGCAATTCCGTGGAATTACTGCTTTTCCGGCGAGTCCAGAATTTCCTGAAGCTCAGTCCGGAACGACTCGAGTTCGCTCACTCTCTCCGGCGTGGCTTCCACCTCTTTCTTCTTCCACACGAACACTTCGCCCGAGCCGCGCTTCAATTTCACGCTGAAACTTCCATCTACCAGGTACGACGCCGGCGCCAGCAGTTTCAACCCTCCGTTCGGCGCCGGCGCGAGCGCAGCCACGCAATTCCCCTTCTTCATGCATAGCGCGCTCTCATAAGGAGGAATCGCAATGGGGCGAAAGCCTGCCGCAAAGAGGCGTTCCATCACCTGCATTTGCCGTGGAGACAGCTCAACCATTCGAATGCTTCACCAGCTGGAAATTTAGCGAGTCGGCAAAAGCAACCTGCAATTATGCTGCAGTGGTATCCGCTTCTGAAGTTCCTTCTTCAAGCTGCGTAAGAATTTCCCGCAGGGTCGAAATTAATTCATCGCGCGAGACGTGGCTCTTCTTGAATTGAATCCGGAACCTGAACGTTTCGCTCGGCGGCTCGAATTGAAAGATGAAGGGCCGCGGGCGCTGTGGACCAGCTTGCTCCTGGCGCCGCTCGCGCCGGGCCTCATCTCGCGTCAGCCCGCCTTGCATGATGCGGTGAAACATCTCCATCATTTTCTTTTCGTTCGGCTGGCGCGCGATTTGCAGCAGCAGCGACTTGGAGTTGATTCCACGATCGACGCACCGCTTGCGCAGCATTTCCGGAATGTTCCGCAGCGAAAGCGTTTCCGTCACGGATGACCGCGCTCGTCCAATTTTCTTTGCGATGTCCTCATGCGTATATTCAAACTGTGTGCTCAAGCGGTGTAACCCGTCCGCTTCTTCAAACGGCGTAAGGTCTTTGCGCTGGATGTTTTCAATCAGTCCAAGCTCTAATGTCTCCGCATCGTCCGCCATCTTCTCGATGCACGGCACTTCGCGAAGGCCGGCCGCCCGCGCCGCGTGATAGCGTCGCTCGCCAGAAATAATGTAGTAGCAATCTTCGCGCGGCACGTAACGCACCAGCAGCGGCTCCAACACGCCTTTCTCGCGCACGGACTCCGTGAGTTCGCGCAAATCTCCCAGCGCCTTGCGCGGCTGCTCCGGGTTCGGACGGATCTGGTCCAGCCGGATCATCCGTCCAACGGCCGCCCCGCTATAGCTTGTCAGTGACTCTACGTAGTGCGCGTCATGCCGCATCTTCAGCGTGACGGGCAACCCGATCCTCTTCGACACGTTGGATAACCTCCGCCGCGAGTTTCTTGTACTCCACGGCCCCCGGGGATTTCGGTGCAAATGTAAAAATCGTTTCCTTGTACGCGGGGCTTTCTTCCAGCCTCACGTTCTTGGTGATCTTCGTCTTAAACAGCACTTCTCCAAACACGCTGCGAATCTGTCCGTGCGTGTCTTTGGAAATGTTCGTCCGCTTGTCATACAGCGTAATCACCACGCCCAGCACTTTCAGGCCGGGGTTCGGCCGCGCGCGAATGCGCTCGTACGTTTCCAGAAGATCGTCCGTTCCTTCGATCGCGAAATAAGCCGCTTGAATCGGCACCAGCAAATGCGTCCCCGCCACCAGAGAATTGACGGTCAGGATCCCAAGGGAGGGCGGAGTATCAACAACCACGTAGTCATAATCTTTTTCTACCGGCGCGAGCGCATCTTTCAACCGAAACGGCGCGTCGAATTGTCCCGCGAGTTGCTGCTCCAGTTTCGCCAATGCCAGCCGTCCCGGGGCCAGGAATAATAAGGGATCTTTGCTAGGCTTGATGACCGTGGCCAATCCCACGCGGCTGTCGCTCAGCACTTCAAACATCGAATTGGAGATTTCCCCGGAATCGTAAAACGCGATGGTGGAATTAGCTTGCGGATCGAGATCGATGAGGAGTGTTTTTTTGTCGCGATTCGCCAACGCTGCTGCCAGATTAATTGCTGTGGTTGTCTTGCCTACGCCGCCTTTTTGATTCGCAATCGTGATGATGGCAGTCATCTTTTTCTTCTGCCTCCGTCCGCCGGCCCTTGCCACCAACAAAGGGCGCGCGCACAAGCAGGCTGCG